>CAMDKB010000259.1 GCA_945901195.1 Rhizobium sp. Q54 | reverse complement strand
GCCATCGCGGCGACCATTTCGCCAAGCATGATGAAGGACATGGCAAGACGCATCGAAGCGGCCGGACTTGTGCCGCTCGATACACCATTGTGTCGTCCCGAACACGCGGCCGAGGCTGGCCAATTGCTCATCACCGGGGGCGGGGACCTTCAGGCATTCGAGAGGTGCCGCCCGGCCTTTTCCACTTTCGCCACAGACATTTTTCATCTCGGCCCGGCCGGATGCGGCGAGACCGGAAAAATGGTCAACAACCTGATCCTCTGGTCCTGCCTCGTCGCCAATCACGAGGGCTTGGCGCTGGGCGAAAAATTCGGCGTCGACCGGGAGGCCATGCGCGAAATGCTGCTCAAAAGCAGCGGCGACAACTGGGCGCTGCGCGAACGCATCAACTTCCTCCCCATGCCGTGGCCCTGGGCGGAAAAGGACATGATGATCGTATTGCATGAAGCCGACAACATGCGCTTGAGCGTACCGCTCTGTGGCACTGTCAAGGAAGTCGTGAAGGGCATCAAGATCGCCCGCAATGACTTTTCCGGTGCGCTAGCCCAACCCGATCATTGAGCGACCCGATGGCCAGACCACAAACGCGCATGGAGAGCACCAACAGATTCAAGCTTGGCCTGTTCGGCATGAACTGCAACGGCGGGCTGACCATGACCAAGGCGCCCGAACGCTGGGATCAGTCCTGGGACAACAATCTGAAAGCCGCCCGCCTTGCCGAAGCCGCCGGGCTTGAGTTTCTCCTGCCGATCGGCCGCTGGCACGGCTACAAGGGCGAGACCGACACCGAGGGCACCAATTGGGAAACGCTCGTCTGGGCGACCGGCCTACTCGCATCGACAAAGGAAATTTCCGCGTTCTGCACGCTGCATGTGTCGTTCGTCAATCCGGTCTTTGCCGCCAAGCAGATGGTCACCGCAGACCACGTCAGCAAAGGCCGTTTCGGCATCAATATCGTGTCGGGCTGGAACCAGGGTGAATTTGCGATGTTCGGCGTGCCCCTGCAGGAGCACGACAAACGCTACGGCTATTCAGAGGAATGGGTGGAGATTGTCGAACGGATCTGGCGGGAAGCCGAACCCTTCGATTACAAGGGCCGCTTCTTCGACCTGAAGGACGTGCTGGGAAAACCAAAACCCTATGGCGGCCAGCGCCCCCTTCTGATGAGCGCGGGCGCATCGCCCGCCGGTCGCACATTTGCCGCGCGATACGCCGATTGCCTGTTCATGGCGATCTATGATTTCGACGCCTTGCCGAACGACACCCGCACCCTGCGCGA
Source organism: Rhizobium sp. Q54 (assembly GCA_945901195.1). Lineage (GTDB taxonomy): Bacteria > Pseudomonadota > Alphaproteobacteria > Rhizobiales > Beijerinckiaceae > Terripilifer. The sequence goes on along the minus strand of CAMDKB010000259.1, from coordinate 5,333 downwards.
ACTTGCGCCTCCCGGCCGCAATCCCGGCGTCTACGCCAGCGGCCATCTGTTCACGCGCAAGACGGAAAAGGAAACCAGGGAATGGTACGATTATATCGTCCATGAACAGGGCGACTGGGAAGCTGCAGAACACATCGTGCGCATTCGCATTGCCGGCGGCAGCCAGTCCATGCCAGCCGAACTGATCCGAGAACGAGCAACGCATATGGTTGCCGGCATCGGCACGACGCCGATGGTCGGCAGTTACGACCAGATTGCCGAGCGTTTCAAATATCTCAGCGAGTCCGGCCTCGACGGCATGGCCATCGGCCTCGTGAATTATGTCGATGAATTCCCCATCCTGCAAAATGAAATCCTGCCGCGCATGGAGCGGCTCGGACTGCGCCAGCCATACAGGGCCTGAACACAAGGGAGGAAAGCATGTCTGATTTCCGGGAAAAACAAAGCGCTCCGTCGCGTCGCGCGCTGATCCAGGCGTTGGCCGGCGCCACAGCCGCCGCCGCCATCGACGCTTCGTTTGCAAACGTCTTTGCACAATCGGGCCCGATCAAGATTGCGGTGCTTAATACGTTCACCAAATCGGTGGCCCTGTTTGGCGAAGCCACCTGGCGCGGGTTCGATTTCTATCTCGAAGAGCACGGCCGCAAGCTGGCCGGCCGTCCGGTGGAGCTTACCCGCGAGGACGACGAATTCAATCCGCAGGTCGGCTTACAGAAGGTGCGCAAGCTCATCGAAAGCGACAAGGTGCATATGTTGCTGGGTCCGCTTGGCAGCCATATCGCGGCGGCAATGGTCGGCTACATGAAGACTGCCGGTACGCCATGGATTGTCACGGGAGCCGGTTCGACCCCGCTGACCAAGCAGCGCCTGCCGAACATGTTCCGTTCTTCGCTGACAAACTGGCAGGTCGCGCACCCCATGGGCACATGGCTCACCCAGAACGGCGTGAAAGAAACCACGATTGTGTCGTCGGACTTTCTGGCCGGCCACGATATCGCCGATTCCTTCAAGAGCACCTTCGTCGCCGGCGGCGGCAAGATTGCCAATTCGGTCTTTCCGCCTGTCGGCACCAATGATTTCAGCCCCTATCTCACCAATATCCGCTCGCAGAATCCCCAATCCGTCTATGTGTTTCTTGCCGGCAGCGAGGCGGCGCGCTTCGTCAAGCAGTTCCAGCAATTTGGATTGAAAGACAAGATCAAGCTGCTGGGCTTCCAGTCCACGCTCGATTCCGACGTCTTCCCCCTGCAGGGTGACAGCGCAATCGGCGGCCTCTCCTCCAGCATCTATGCGGAGCTTGTCGATACGCCCGAGAACAAGAAATTCGTCGAGGCCTACAAGAAAAAATATAACGAATTGCCAGGCATCTTCTCCGAAACCGGCTATGCCACGATGATGATGATCGACAAGGCGCTTTCCGCCATCGCTGGCAAGCTGGAGGATCGCGACGCTTTCTCGACCGCCCTCAAGAGCACCAGCATAATTGCCCCGCGTGGCCCGGTGAGCTTTGACCCGGTGACACATCAGGCGATCCACAATATCTATATCCGCGAGGTCATCGAGCAAAACGGGACCCTTGCTAACAAGGTGATCGCGACTGTTCCGAATGTCGGCGACCATCCGAACAACAAGACATGAGGCCTGAATCCGCCGACGTGGGGATCGATTGAATGGACCTGTTCCTCATGCAAACCCTCAACGGGTTTGTCTATGGCGTGCTATTGTTTCTGCTTGCAGCAGGCCTTTCGCTGATCTTCGGACTCATGGGCATCGTCAACCTTGCGCATGGCTCCTTCTTCATGCTTGGCGCGTTCATCGGCTATAGCATCGTCAAGATCACCGGCAGTTTCTGGTGGGCGTTGGTTCTGACGCCCCTGCCCGTCGCCCTGCTCGCGGTCGTCATGGAGATCGCGTTCATGCGCCGCATGTACGAACGCGAAAAGATGGACCCGGTGCTGCTGACATTCGGGTTTTCTTTCATCTTCACGGACATTGTTGAAACCGGATGGGGCAAGGACACGCTCAATCTCCCCGAACCTGCCTTGCTCGAACGCTCCGTCGAATTCCTAGGCGGCCTGTTCCCTCTCTATCGGTTGGCCCTGCTCGGCCTTGGCATCGTCATGGCTTTGCTGATGTGGTTCGTCATTGAGCGAACGCGGGCGGGCGCGATGGTGCGCGCCGGCGTCGACGACAGCGCCACAGCCATGGGGATCGGCCTCAACGTGCCCGCTCTTCTGACGACAACTTTCGCGGCAGGCGCCGGCCTTGCGGCCTTTGCCGGCGTGATAGCCGCGCCAATTCTCGGCGTCTATTCCGGCCTCGATGTCGACATCATGATTCCCGCCTTCATCGTCATTGTCATCGGTGGCATGGGCAGCCTGAAAGGCGCGCTGGTCGGCTCACTGGTGATCGGCATGGCCGACACGTTTGGCAAGGCCTATTTGCCTGATATGGCGATGTTTCTGACTTATCTTGCAATGATAGTCATCCTGTTGCTGCGTCCCGGCGGCCTCTATGGCCAGAGCGAGGGAGCGCATTGACATGAGCGTTTCGCAGACAACGCCGCCGTCGGCAGCCCAGAGCAGCGACGATCTCTTGGGCAAATTGTTTTCGCGCTGGCAATACGCAATCCTGATCGCATTGCTCGTCTGGCCCTTTGCCGTCAGCCATTACGCAACCGGCCTCATCACCGAGACCCTGATCTTCGCCATCGCCGCCATGAGTCTGGATCTGCTGATGGGCTATGGCGGGATGGTGTCGTTCGGCCACGCGGCGTTCTTCGGGCTGGGCGCATATGGCGCCTTGGTGCTGAACGTGCAGGCGGGACTTCATCCGTGGATCAGCCTGATCGGCGGCGTCGCGGTCGCCGCATTCGGCGCAGTGGTGATCGGGTTTTTCTGCGTGAAGATGCGTGGCGTCGCCTTCCTCATGGTTACGCTTGCCTTCGCGCAACTGCTTTATTCCGGAGCGGTCAAATGGCGGTGGCTGACTGGTGGCTCAGACGGGATGAGCGGGCTGCCGCGGCCTTCGATCCTGGGCCTGGATCTCGACCATCCCGTCGCCATGTATTTCTTCACGCTGGCATCCTTTCTGGCCTGCCTTTACTGCCTGCGACGATTAACTGATTCGCAATTCGGCCATGCGCTCGTCGGAATACGGGAAAACGAAACACGCATGCGGGCCATGGGATTTGAGACCCGCGGTCTGAGATTCGTCGCTTTTGTCGTCGCCGGCGCGTTCGGCGGCGTTGCCGGTTCGCTTTATGCCTTGTTGCAGGGTTTCGTGTCGCCCGATGCGCTTTCCTGGGGCATGTCTGGCACATTCCTGCTGATGGTCGTGCTTGGCGGCGCGCGCTCCCTTGTGGGGCCGGCAATCGGCGCAACTGTATTCTTGTTGATGAAGCATCTTGTAAGTTCGCACACCACGCACTGGCTATCCATTGTCGGCATCATCTTTGTGCTGTGCGTGATGTTTTTTCGCGGCGGCATATTCGGCCTGCTGGAGCGCCTGCGCAGAGGCGAGGCGACGCGATGAGCCTGCTGCGTATCGAACGCCTGAACAAGGCCTACGGCAGCCTGGCCGTCACGCGAGACGTGACGCTGACCATCGAGCACGGTGAGCGACATGTGATCATCGGGCCAAACGGAGCCGGCAAGACCAGCCTCATCAATCAGCTCGGCGGACAGATTCGCGCCGATTCCGGCAGCATATTCATGAATGGCACGGACATCACCCACGCCCCGCCGGAAGCCCGGTTGAAACATGGCATATGCCGGACCTTTCAGAAAAACACCCTGTTTCAGGGCCTGTCCGTATTCGAAAACGTACGGCTCGGCATAGGGTCCCGGTACGGACAACCCTTCAACCTCTTCGCCCGCATTGACGGGAATGACGATCTCAACAGGCGCACCTGGGCCATTCTCGCGCGAACAGAACTCGAACACGTTGCCGGCCAGCGCGTTGCTTCGCTGTCTTATGGCGACCAGCGTCGCATCGAAGTCGCTGCCGCGCTCGCCGGCGAACCAAAACTCCTCTTGCTTGATGAGCCCACCTCCGGCCTGTCGCCTGCGGAAACCCAGCAGATGATCGGCTTCATTCGCACCCTGCCCGACGATCTCTCGATCATAATGATCGAGCATGACATGGAGGTCGTTTTTCAGATCGCGCACCGCATCAGCGTTCTCTATTATGGTGAAGTGCTGATGACCGGCGCGCCCGACGAAGTCTCGGGCAACGAACGCGTGCGCGAAGTCTATCTGGGGGCCGGCATCTGATGCTCAGCGTCGACAATCTCCATGCCTATTATGGACAAAGCCACGTTCTGCAAGGCGTCAGTCTGCATGTCGGCGAAGGCGAAGTAGTCTCAATTCTCGGCCGCAACGGCGCCGGCAAGACAACAACATTGCTAGCCATCATGGGCTATCTCAAGCCGAGGCCCGGTCGCATCGAATTTCGCGGTCGCTCGATTGCCGGGCAATGGCCCTTTCAGATTTCGCGCGCCGGGCTTGGCTATGTGCCGCAGGAGCGCGGCATCTTTGCATCGCTGAGCGTGCAGGAAAATCTTGTCGTCGCGGCCCGGCGCGGCGAGAGCGGACGCTGGACGCTCAAACAGATCTATCAATTGTTCCCGCGCCTCCATGAGCGAGCGGCAAACCGGGGTTCGCAATTGTCCGGCGGCGAGCAGCAGATGCTATCCATCGCCCGCGCCCTGTTGCTCAATCCAGCCTTGCTGGTGCTCGACGAACCATCCGAGGGATTGGCGCCGCTCATCGTCAAAGAGATCGCCGACATCCTGCGCGACGTACGAAGCCAGGGGCTCTCTATTCTTATGGTTGAACAGAACCTGCGCGTCGCCATGGCGCTCGCAGACCGGCACTATATCCTCAACAAGGGCGCAGTCTGCTTCAGTGGAACAACACAGGCCCTGCAGGCGGATGAAAATGTCGTCCGCCTGCATATCGGCGTCTGAATGCTGAGTAAGGATCATGAAGTCAAAACGTCCTGGATCGGCTCTTAGACCGTCGCCCGATCCATCGTGGGCGTGGACGGTGCAGTTGTCATGCGTACCAGCAAAACCCAAGGGAGGACTGTGCGTTGATGATGGAAAAATCGAGCCTCTTGAGCAGACGACGCTGTGGTCTCGTACTCTGAAGCACGGCCGCTCAAGCAATCAGCGTCAGGACTTGCTAGGGCCTGTCGTCATTTAAGCCAAACGATGGCGCAAACCAAATGCAGCCCTGCGAGGAAGTTTCGCGCGGTCTTCTCGTAGCGTGTCGCGATCCCCCGAAAATGCTTGATAATGCAGAAGAAGCGCTCGACGAGATTGCGTTCGC
>CAMDKB010000258.1 GCA_945901195.1 Rhizobium sp. Q54 | reverse complement strand
CGGGTGAAGGGAATCGAACCCTCGTATGTTGCTTGGGAAGCAACTGTTCTACCATTGAACTACACCCGCGTTCAGGCATCGATTGGTACCTGTACCCGACTGACGCATCAACATCTTTTTTAGTATATCACGGTATATCACTTATGCGGATCAGATTTAGTAATAAAATCAATGATTTAGGAAAAAAAAAAGCTTGGGAAGCTGCCGTTCTACCATTGAACTACACCCGCGTGACGGGTTCTGACTAACCCGATCCATGTGCGAATGGAAGCAGATTTTACGAAACCGTTCAATCCGTGTTGCTGTCCCTCTGGTCAGTGCAGGCCCGCAAGATAGAGCGCTGCGCCCGCAGCGCAGGATACAGCGAGCGTCAGCGGGGCGCTCCATTTCAGCCAGAACATCGCGATGGCGGCGGCGATGGCAAGCAGAATGGCAGCGGGATCGGCACTGGCGAGCACTGGCGCATCAAAACCTAAAAGGCCCGTCTCGATACGCGCCGTCTGCCTGAACATGGCATGCAGGGCGAACCAGATGGCGAGGTTAAGGATCACGCCGACGATGGCCGCCGTGATTGCCGCCAGCGCGCCTGATAACGCCTTGTTGGCGCGCAATTGCTCGATCCATGGCGCGCCGAGGAAAATCCAGAGAAAGCATGGTGCGAATGTCACCCATGTCGCCAGCAAGCCGCCAAAAACCCCCGCCCACAGGGGAGAAAGCGCACCGGGGTCGCGATAGGCGGCAAGGAAGCCGACAAATTGCAGCACCATGATCAAGGGACCCGGCGTCGTCTCCGCCATGCCAAGGCCATCGAGCATTTCAGTTGCAGTGAGCCAGCCATAAGTCTGCACCGCCGCCTGCGCCACCCAGGCCAGAACAGCGTAAGCACCACCGAACGTGAGCATGGCAAGCTTGCTGAAGAAAATCGCTATTGTTGAATAAACACTTGCAGGGCCTACCAATGCTACCAATGCAGCGATGGGCACAAGCCATATAGCCAGCCATGTCACCGTCACGCTGATTGCATGTGAGCGATTGGGCAAGGTGTGTTCAGGTATATGATCCCGCAACAAACTATCGTCGGATGCGTGCTGATTGGCGGCGCCATGTCCACCGCCGGAAAACTCTGTTCGCCCGGACTTCGTGCCGAAATAACCAATCAGTCCCGCCGCCAGAACAATGGCCGGAAACGGCACGCTGAAAAAGAAGATGGCGATAAAAGCAAACGCTGCCAACAATATCATCACATTGTTCTTTAACGCGCGCTTGCCAACGCGCAACACCGCTTCGATTACAATCGCCAGCACAGCGGCTTTCAAACCGAAGAACAGCGCACCGATGATGCCGACATTGCCCCATTGTGCATAGATGATGCTGAGCAGCATGATAGAGATGACACCGGGCAGGATAAACAAAAGGCCCGCCACCAGCCCGCCGCGCGTGCGGTGCATCAGCCAGCCTATATAGGTAGCCAATTGTTGCGCCTCGGGCCCTGGCAATAGCATGCAGTAATTCAACGCGTGCAAAAAGCGCGCGTCAGATATCCACTTCTTCTCATCAACGATGATGCGATGCATGACGGCGATCTGTCCTGCAGGACCGCCGAAACTGAGCGCCGCCACGCGCAACCAGACATAGAAAGCTTCAGAGAAGGAGACGTTGTGGCCTGAAGACATGATACGCCCCTTGTGAGTTATCCTTCGCCCTGCGCCAGCAAATCAGCCTGGTGTTGGGTGATCAGCGGATCAATCACTTCGTCCAGCGATTCGCCGGTGATGATCTTGTCCAGTTTATAGAGGGTGAGATTGATGCGATGATCAGTCAAACGCCCCTGGGGAAAGTTATAGGTGCGGATGCGCTCTGAGCGATCGCCAGACCCTACCTGTGATTTGCGGTCAGCCGAGCGTTCGGCATCGAGTTTCTGCCGCTGCTCATCATAAAGCTTGGCTTTCAGCAAGCCCATCGCGCGCGCACGGTTCTTGTGTTGCGACCGTTCTTCCTGCACGAAAACGATGATGCCTGAGGGAATATGCGTGATGCGGATGGCGGATTCCGTCTTGTTCACATGCTGGCCGCCTGCGCCCTGCGCGCGCATTGTATCGACTTTGAGATCGGCCTCGTTGATATCGATATCAACATCCTGGGCTTCAGGCAAAACGGCGACGGTGGCCGCAGAGGTATGAATGCGCCCTTGTGTTTCGGTTGCGGGCACGCGCTGGACACGATGCACGCCAGATTCGAATTTCAGTTTGGCGAAGACACCGCGTCCCTGCACTTCAGCGATGATTTCCTTGTAACCTCCGGCGGTGCCTTCACTCATGGAGAGAGCTTCCATCTTCCAGCCATGCAGATCGGCGTAACGCGAATACATGCGAAAGAGATCGCCGGCAAAAAGCGAGGCTTCATCGCCGCCAGTGCCAGCGCGGATTTCGAGGATCGCGCCGCCCTCATCGGCGGCGTCCTTGGGAAGCAATACGAGCCGGATAGCTTGTTCGAGTTCATCGATATGCGCGAGGTTTTCCTCACGTTCCAATTCCGCCAGTTCGCGCATCTCCTTGTCGAGCGCCGGGTCTGCCAGCATTGCGTCTACATCGGCAAGATCGGCCACCGCCTTGCGCCATTGCCGGATGGCGCTGGCGGCGCCATCGAGTTCCGCCAGTTCACGCGACATGGCGACGAACTGCTCGCCGCTGACGTTTTGCGAAAGCCGCTCGGACAATTCGGTATGACGGCGCAAGATGAGATCGAGTTTATCGGCGGGAAGCATATCGGGATCCGCGTGAAGTAGGGAGAGAGTGCAGCACAGCGCAACCAGTCCGCTCGCTACAAGGGAATGCCCTTGGCTTCCGCATAGCCCAGCAACTTGTCGCGCAACGACGGCGCGCCATCGTGCAACGCCAGAATCTCGCAAAGATATTTGTTGAGATCGTTCACTTCAAGCTTCAGCACCATTGCCTTGACCGGACCTATGCTGGATGGCGACATCGACAACGAACGATAGCCAAGCGCCACAAGCGCCATCGCCTCGATGGGACGGCCGCCCATTTCGCCACAGAGTGCGATCGGCTTGCCGACGCTCGCGCCTTTGTCCGTAATGGATTTGAGCGCCCGCAATATTGGCGCGCTGAGCACATCAAAGCGCTGGGCGACACGTCGGTTATCCCGGTCAGCAGCGGTCAGATATTGGACGAGGTCATTGGAGCCGACGGAGACAAAGTCCACCCGCTCCAGCAATTCGTCGAGTTGCCAGAGCAACGAGGGCACTTCCAGCATCACGCCGAGCTTCAGATTATGGGGAAGTTCGTGACCGTGGCGGAGAAGGTGCTTGACTTCCTTCCGGGTCAGTTCACTTGCGTGCTCGAATTCCTGCACACTTGCCACCATCGGGAACATGATGCGCAATTCACGCCCTGCTCCGGCGCGCAACATGGCCCTGATCTGCAGTCGCAAGAGCGCCGGGCGGTCGAGGCCAATGCGAATGGCGCGCCAGCCGAGCGCCGGATTTTCCTCTTCGTATGTCGTCATATACGGCAGGATTTTATCACCGCCAATATCGAGCGTACGAAATGTGACCGGCTTTTCGGGCACAGCATCCATGACCGATTTATAGAGCAGGTACTGCTTTTCGGTGCGTGGAAATTGCGGGGCGATCATGAATTGCAGTTCGGTGCGGAACAATCCGATGGATTCAGCGCCGGTTTCCTCGACATGGGGAAGATCGACGAGCAGACCCGCATTCATGTGCAGGCCGATGGGGACGCCATCTTTCGTGATCGCTGGCACGTTGCGTAGGGCCTGATATTGCTCTTGCCGCCGGGCACGCAGGCGCGCCTTCTCGCTATAGGCGGCCTCGATATCGCTGGAGGGCCGCACCTGCACTTCGCCGGTGGTGCCGTCGACGATGATGGCGTCGCCCTGTTCCACAATGCCGGTGATATTTTCCACTTCGCCGACGGTGGGAATGCCCAGCGCGCGTGCGACGATAGCGATGTGGCTCGCGGGGCCTGCCTCTTCCAGAACGAGACCCCGAAGCTTGCGGCGATCATAGTCCAGCAACGCCGCCGGCCCCATGGTGCGGGCAACGAGAATAGCATTGTCCGGCAGGCTTTCGGGCGCAGCCACCATCGATTGCCCGGTGAGCTGATGCAGCAGGCGATTGGCGAGTTCGTCCAGATCATGCAGGCGTTCGCGCATGTAAGGATCGGTCTGGCGCAACATGCGTGCACGCGAGTCCTCCTGCACACGCTCCACCGCCGCTTCCGCTGTAATTCCCGTGTTCACCGCTTCGCGAAGCCGCCGCAGCCAGCCACGATCATTGGCAAACAGGCGGAAGGTTTCCAGCACCTCGCGATATTCCCCAGCCGTGCTTTCATCGTCGATCAGCAGATCAATGTTCGCGCGCATGGTTTCAATGGCGGCGTCGAGGCGCACCTGTTCGCTCCCCACGTCTTCAGCGATGATCCGGGTGATGACCACGCGCGGCTGGTGCAGCACGACATAGCCAAGCCCCACGCCGTCGGCCATCGGGCTGCCGATCAGAGCCTGCGCCCGACGAGCGGCGATGGCCGTACCTGGCCGGGCGATCGATTGCAATTCGCCCGAGGCGATCATCTCTGCCAGCAGCATTGCGATGGTTTCGAGGACCTCGACTTCTTCCTCGGTATAGGTGCGCTTTGTGCGGTTCTGGACGACCAGCACGCCCAACGTGTTGCCGCCGCGCAAGAACGGGACGCCCACGAAGGAGTGATAGATTTCTTCGCCTGTTTCCGGCTTGTAGGAATAGGCCGGATGAGCCTGCGCATCGGCCAGCGCTAGAGGCTCGGCGGATCTGGCAATCAGGCCGACGAGGCCTTCGCCGACTTTCAATGTCGTCTGGTGCACCGCTTCGCGGGCAAGACCTTCAGTCGCGAACAATTCCAGGCGGCTGTCAGCCCGCATTATATAGACCGAGCAGACCTCAGCGACCATGTTTGAGGCCACCAGCACAACGATCTTGTCCAGACGCGCCTGTGCATTCACCGGTTCCGCCATAGCTTCGCGGAGCCGGCGCATCAACAGACGGGGACCACCCGGTGCTGCACGCGTCGTTGGCAAATGATCCATCCCAAGGAATTGCGTAGCTCTCGCCCCTCCCGAGGCGCTCTACGAAACGAAATCGCGGCGTCAGCACCCCCTATGCCAAAGGCGGGGAGAGTCGGCAAGCCAAGGCCAGAGCCCACCTCCCAAAGCACCTGAATACTCGGGACACGTATCTTTCGCGGCAGACCTGACTAAACCGGGGAAAAGCAAGGGAACCTCCGCCAGAAGGCAGGGGGCCTATGCAATATGGGGAGGTTTTGCCCTCCGGATTTGTATCTGGCTTTATTTCAGGAGTATCTTTTCCGGATCTATTTTTGTTTGCAGCATGTTTTGCTTGTTCATGACGTCCAGCCACCAGGCGATCTGCTTGCCCTCCAGGCCTGGATCATAACGGCCCGGCACGATGGTCGCAGCGACTGCGGGCGGCATTTTCAGGAACCGGCCTGCGGCCGCGCGCACCTTGTCCGGTTCACTGTTGGCGATTTTGGCGCCTTCGGTGATGCTGGCGCGAAACGCGGCAACGATTTTGGGATTGGCTCGCGCCCACTGGCGGTTGGCAGCATAGAGAATCAAGCTCGAACCATCCGGAACATCAGCTAGATAGTTCGCCATAATGACGCCTGTTCTGGCTTCAACGATGCGCCCCATGAATGGTTGGCCCGAAATGATGGCATCCACGGTTCCAGCCTTCAAAAGGTCGCCCATGGCAGGAAAGGAGCCCTCTATAAAGCTGACGGACTTGGGGTCGGTTCCGTTCAACGCCAGCCAATGGCGCAGGTAAACATGGAGCAAGGCGTTGAAACCGGGCACTGCTACCCGTTTGCCGGCAAGGTCCCTGGCCGTGCGCAGGGTCGAATCCGGCTTGACCATGAGGGCGAAACTGTCCGATGCCGCTTTGGTCATGACAGCAGCGCTGCCCACACCCGCCAGATCGAGTCCGCCATCAATGGATTGCAGGAACACCGTGGGCGTTGGTCCGCCAAATTGAATGGAATCGGACAGCAAGGCGGCTGGAATATTCGAGTTGATGGCGACCACCACCATCTCTGCATCGAGGCCGTTTTTCTTGAATATTCCTTCCTCGATTGCGATCATCGCGTTCACGCAATCGGGCGTGGGTGAGCAGCCAATCTTTATGGCGGTTTGAGCGCTCGCTTCGGAAGCCACAAGCGCAAGCGCTAGAATGCCGGCATATATCGCCCTCATGACTTTCCCCCAGTTTCCCCGCTGCGATTGTTGTTGCAGGTTGAAGGGGGAGCCTAATAGATTGTCGCCTGCAAGAACAGGGATGAAATCATGGCGCGTAAACTCATCGACATTTCCGTCTCTCTGCAAAACGACATCGCCGCCGATCCGCCGGGTCTCGGGCCCACCATCGAATATGTCGATCATCAGCAGAGCATTCCGGGAATCTTGCCGTTTTTTCCCGGCCTGAAGGCCGAAGATTTGCCCGATGGTCACGGATGGGCTGTCGAGAATGTGCGTCTGACTACTCATAATGGCACGCACCTTGATGCGCCCTGGCATTATCACCCCACGATGAATAATGGGAAGCGCTCATGGACCATCGATGAAGTGCCGCTGGAATGGTGTTTTCAACGCGCCGTGAAACTCGACTTCCGACATTTTGC
>CAMDKB010000257.1 GCA_945901195.1 Rhizobium sp. Q54 | reverse complement strand
GGGTGCACTGGTGGATTTTCGCGCGTATGGCCTGCCATATGAGCCCACCGTCGCTGACACCATTCGCGCCGGCGCCGACATCGTGACGTTCAGCGGCGACAAGTTGCTCGGGGGGCCCCAGGCCGGGCTGATTGCGGGGCGGCGCGATCTCATCGAAAAAATAAAGCGCAATCCGCTCAAGCGCGCCCTGCGCTGCGACAAGATGACAATTGCAGCACTCGAATGCGTGCTGCGTCTCCATCTCGATCCTGATCGCCTGGCGCAGCGGCTGCCCGCTCTCGCCTTGTTGACACGCAAGCAATCCGATATTCGCGCCCAGGCAGAACGGCTGGCAGCTCTTTTGCGGCAGCGCTTCTTGCAATCCGCAGATGTAAGCGTGGAAGATTGCATGAGCCAGATTGGTTCGGGCTCCCTGCCGATTGAAACACTCCCCAGCGCAGCGCTTGTGGTGCGTCCCGCGCAGGGTAAAAAGAGCAACGGCGCATGGGTGAACTATGTGTCAGCAACATTCCGCAACCTGCCCACCCCGGTCGTAGGGCGCATTGAGAAGAATGCTTTTGTCATGGATCTGCGTTGTCTCATTGATGAAGACAAATTCTCGGCACAAGTGAGTGAGTTGTCGCTGGAGGGCGGCGCGTGATCATCGCGACGGCAGGACATATCGACCACGGCAAGACGACGCTCGTGAAGGCGCTCACGGGGGTCGATACTGACCGCCTGCCGGAAGAAAAAAAGCGCGGCCTATCCATCGATTTGGGCTTTGCCTATGTGCCGGAAACGTCTGGCACGCTTGGCTTTGTCGATGTACCCGGCCACGAGCGGTTCGTTCGCAACATGATCGCTGGCGTCACAGCGATTGACTGCGCCATGCTGGTTATCGCGGCCGACGATGGTCCCATGCCGCAGACGCGAGAACATCTGGCGATCCTTGATCTGCTCGACGTGAAAAGCGGTGTCGTGGCACTGACCAAGATTGACCGCGTCGAGCCTGAACGCATCGAGCAGGTGAAAGCAGAAATAGCTGAACTCTTGCAAGGCACCTGCCTCGGTCAAGCGCGTATTTTCCCTTTGGCCACGCCCACGGGCCTTGGCGTTGTCGAGCTTCGCCAATGGCTGGAAGAGACGGCAAGCAAACAGGATCTGGCGACAACGGAAGGTCAGTTTCGCATGGCGATCGACCGTGCCTTCGTTATCGATGGCGCGGGCCTTGTGGTGACTGGCGCGGTGTCATCAGGCGAAGTGCGAACCGACGACAGGCTCGTTCTTTCGCCTGGCGGCATTGAAGTGCGAGTGCGCGGCATACACGCACAAAATCGCAAGGCGCAACAGGGCAGGGCGGGCGAACGTTGCGCCATAAACATTATCGCGCCCCGGTTGTCCACGGAAAGCGTTCGCCGTGGTGACTGGCTTCTGGCGCCGGGCATTCACGCGCCGACGTTGCGATTTGACGCACGCATTCGCACCCTGAAATCTGAAAACCGCGCGCTGCGCCACTGGTCGCCCGTACATGTTCATGCTGGTGCTGCCGACATTTCTGCGCGCGTTGCGATTCTGGAAGGTGGCAGCATTGCGCCAGGGGGCGAACGACTGGCGCAGATCATTCTTCAAGCCCCGGCATCACTCTTGTTCGGCGAACGCATCATATTAAGAGATCAATCGGGACAGCGCACCATTGGCGGTGGCGTCGTCATCGATCCATTTGCGCAGGCGCGCGGCAGGGCCAAGCCGCAACGCCTGAAGCTTTTGAAGGCGATGGACATAGCCGATAATGTCACGGCGCTTTCTACTGCGATTCAAGCCTCGCCTGCAGGCTTTCCATTCGGTCAATTCGTCTGTGCGCGCAATCTGAACCCGGCGAACGCCGATGTTCTTGGGAGGAAAATTACGGGCATGCGTCTGGTTGGCGCGGGACACAACAGCATAGCCTTTGTAGGGCAGCAATGGACGGAACATTTGGCGGCGCTTTGCGCTCTCGTCGGAAAAGCAGATCAGCAAGCGAGCGCAGATGGCGTTTCACGCCAGCGGCTGCAGCACGCAATGCGCAAACAGATATCAGACATCGTACTTGAGGCGATGCTGCAGGAACTGGTCGCAAACGGTGCGCTTGCGGTCTCGGGCGGCGGATATAAATTGCGCGGAACCAGCCTGCAGCTTGATCCAAAAGATGCTGCCTTTTGGGGGAAACTTGAAAAACTGCTCGACAACTGCCGTCCGCCGTCCATTTCAGAATTATGTGCGGAAATCAAAATCGATCAGCGTAGCGTTGAAAAATTGTTGCAGAAAGTTGCGCGCATGGGCCGTGCCGTGCAGATTGCGCCAAACCGTTATTATCTGCCTTTGCGGCTGCGCGAATTGGCAGGCTTTGCCGAAGATGTGGCGAAGGAAACCGTCGGCGGCCTTGTCAGCATTCGTGCATTCAGGGATAAGTCCGGTGTTGGCAGAAATCTGAGCGTGGAGGCGTTGGAGTTTTTTGATCGTCTGGGCTTCACGGGGCGGTCAGGAGAACATAGGCGCATCGTCAAGCCGATCAACGATGTTAAATGGGTGAGGAGCAGTGGCTGAGTTTTTAGCGCGCGGGCACTGACACGCAAGAGTCCAGAAAAGTAATGAGGAAGAGTATCGTTCCCGGTGGGGCGCCCGGTCTTCAAAACCGGTGAGGGGCGTTCAACGTCTCTGGTGGGTTCGACTCCCACACTTTTCCGCCAACAACCCGTAATTTCTAAACCAGGGATATACACCTGGGGCCGCTGTTTCGCGTCACCTTGCCAATAACACGGGCGTTCGAATAACCGGCTTTCTTCAGGGCTTCCAGACAGGCTGCCGCTTCGCCTGATGGTATGCCCGCCAGCAACCCGCCAGCGGTTTGCGGATCGAAAAGAATTTCCAAATCGGGATCGCCGTGCCTGTATTTGCCCATGTCAATTTGCGATGCAGCCTGTCCATTCGCGCCCTGCAATGAGCTGAATATGCCAGCCGTCAATGCTTCGATTGCGCCATCCAGAATGACCAGCGCATTCATCTCAATTCTTGCGGACACGTTCGAGGCGCGCAGCATTTCGAGCAAATGTCCTGCCAGACCAAAGCCGGTCACATCGGTTGCAGCCGAAGCCTTGTGCGTGCGCAACACTTGCGCCGCAGTGCTGTTGGACTGCAGCATGCTTTCGATTGCCGCCACGACATGCCGGCCTTTTGCCCGGTGGCGCATGTCAGCCGCCAGCAAGGTCCCGGTTCCCAAAGCCTTGGTCAGGATGAGAACATCGCCTTCATGAAGCCCGCTCTTGCGAAGCAAGTGGGCAGAATCGGCTATCCCGTTCACGGCAAAGCCCAGCGTCAATTCCGCGCCTTCGGCGGTGTGTCCGCCAACCAGCGCCGCGCCGGCTGCGTTCAGAACCTCCACTGCCCCTTGCATCATCTGCGCAAGATCGCCTTCAATCTTTGTTGGCGCATCCGCGGGCAGTGTGACAACCGCGAGAGCCGTATGCGGTTCAGCTGCCATGGCATAGATATCGCCGAGCGCATGATTGGCCGCAATCTTTCCAAACATATATGGGTCATCAATCATCGCTCGAAAGGCATCGATTGTCTGAACCGAAATCTTCCCATCGGGAATACGAACGACAGCGGCGTCGTCAGGCATGTCCAGTCCGGTCAGCACATCTGGATGCTTGAGCGGCGCAACCCGTGCAAGTGCAAGCTTGAGAACATCGTCACTGATCTTTGCGCCACAACCGCCGCAACGCATATCTTCATCAGCAAGTGCGGCGGGGAAAAACGCCGCCTTCAATCGCGCGAAAAATGCTTGCTGTACTGGCATGTTTGGCAATTCATTGAACTTCGCCATGAAGCGCCTGTCGATCCAGTCTTTCCAGCGCCAGACCCAGGCGCCTGATACGGCGATATTGTTGCGCGCCGCCGCTGCAAATTTGTCTCCGCTGGTGACAAGTGTGAGAAACTGGCTTTGTGGCTTGAAGCGTTTGAGTGCATTGCCTTGAACAATACGGCGCAGATTTTCGGCAAGAACAGGCCCCTGCCGCACGGCATAAACTCCGGCCTTTGGCCGGGGATCGAATGTCATCGCAGCCACATCTCCAGCCGCAAACACATTTGGATGGGACAGGGATTGTAATGTCGGCCCGATAGCGATGAAACCGTTTTCGTCTACTGCAAGGCCAGAGGCTGCGGGCCAGTGCGGTGCTCCGGCATTCGTAACCCAGAGGATTTCATCAGCGTCGTATTGCTCGCCCTTCGCCGTACGGATGAGTCCTTTTTCCAATGCGGCGACAGGCGATTCATTATGCACATGTACGCCGCGCTCGTTCAGAATGCGCGTGAATATCGAGCGTAACATGGTCGGACCGGCGGGCAGGACGGACGGTCCGCTATTGAAGAGATGAAAGGTCAAGGGCGTCTTGATCCCTGCCGCAGCACGCTTGCGCTGAAGGGTGTATTGCGCGGCGAGGAGCACTTCGATGCCGCCCGCGCCTGCGCCCACGACCGCAATCGTGAATCGATCCGGCTGCGATAGTGCCCGCGCTTCCATTTCCCGCCATTGCTTCAGGAATTGCGCGATAGGTTTGACCGGCACTGCATAGAGGGCAGCTCCGGGAACATCGTTTGCGCCTGGGGTTGAACCCGTGTCGAGGGAGATAAAATCATAAGTCAGTGCAGGCCGCCCAGCCAGGAGGACGCGTTTGCCTGGCAGATCCAGTCCGGTCACTTCGCCCATGATAAATCGCGCGCCCGCAGCGCGGCACAGCGCATTCAGATCGATATGCGTCTCGTCGAAAGAGTAATGCCCGGCAATCAGCCCGGGCAACATACCTGAATAGGGCGTATGCGGATCGGGCGAAATCAGCGTGAGGCGCAAGCCGGGCATGGGCTTCATCGCAAAGCTTTTGATGACCTGCACATGCGCGTGTCCGCCCCCTGCGAGCACGATTTCGGTGGTGATTTTGGTGCGTGAGCCGTACATGGGCGGATCATGCGCTGAATCGCTCCTTTGCGCCAAGCGGCAAGCGTGGCCCGGAATGCCGCAGCACAAACAGGCTGACGGGTCGCGCAAAGCGCGGTATCATGAACGCAATGACTTTCTTGGACCGGGAGAATTCGCCCATGATGAAACTGGGTCTGTTCGTGCAGGGCGGCGGCCATCATGTCGCCGCATGGCGTCATCCCTCCGTGCCATATGGCGCGAGCCAGTCTTTCGCCCATCACGTGGAGATCGTGCAGCTTGCCGAAAAAGGCCGGTTCGACATGATCTTTTTTGCTGACACGATCGGCACGTTCGGGCCGGACGATATTGAAGTGTGGAAGCGCGGATGCGCAGCCTCGCGTATAGAGCCTGTGACCATGCTGTCGGCTTTGGCTGCGGTTACCAGCCATATCGGGCTGGTCGCGACTTTTTCCACGACATTCATTGAGCCTTATTATGTCGCGCGGCAGTTTGCCTCGCTCGACAAGATCAGCAATGGGCGGGCAGGGTGGAACCTTGTCACTTCAGCGGCGCCATCAGAACCTCCGAATTTTGGCGCTGCCAAACATATTCCAGCTGCCGCCCGTTATGCCCGCGCCGCCGAGTTCGCCAAGGTCGTGATGGGTCTGTGGAACACATGGGAGGACGATGCTTTCATTGAAGATCGCGAACGGGCGCGGTATTTTGATGAAGATAAAATGCATTATCTCAATCACAAGGGCGCTTATTTCAACGTGCGCGGGCCCTTGACCGTGCGCCGTTCGCCTCAGGGGCATCCCGTTCTCGTGCAGGCTGGACAATCGGAAGCCGGGCGAGAACTCGCCGCGGAAACCGCGGAAGTCATTTTTACCGTGCAGCAGGAAATCGAAGTCTGCCGCGCCTTCCGCAAGGATATTCACGCGCGCGCAGCCCGGTTCGGGCGCGAGCCTTCCTCCATCAAGATCATGCCTGGCGTTGTGCCTTTTGTTGGCGCGACTCGTGAAGAATCGCAGGCCAAATTTGATGAATTGCAGGCGTTGATTCATCCCGAAGTCGGCCTGCGCGTCGTTAGCGATCTGATTGGCCTCGATCTCAGCAAGCATGATCCGGATGCGCCCATGCCCGATGCGCCGCCCAACGGCATGCAGGAAGGACGGCAACGTGTCATGCTTGATCTTGCCAAACGCGAGGGCCTGACAATCCGGCAAGTCTATGAACGTGCAGCGGGCGCGCGCGGTCATCGCATGATTTTCGGTTCAGTGAAAGAAGTCGCCGATAACCTCGAAGAATGGTATTCCACGGGCGCCGCCGATGGCTTCAACATCATGCCGCCGATGTTTCCGCTGGGGCTGAAGGATTTTATCGAACTGGTGGTGCCAGAGCTGCAACGCCGGGGCCTCTATCGCCGCGAATATGAAGGCACGACATTGCGCGAAAATCTCGGGCTGCCCTTCCCGGTGAATACTTATGCGGACGCACGCGCGAAAAAGGCAGCGGAATAGGGGTATTCCGCTTCCTTCTCCCGCAAGCGCACTAGGGCCTGTCGTCATTTAAGGGATTCGCAAATCAGTGAAAGCGTGATTCATGGGGAGCCTTCCTGAAGGAGGCTTGCGATGGAACGCCATGCTTTGCGCGACGATCAATTCGCTCGGATTGAAAATTTGCTTCCGGGTCGTCCCGGCACGGTCGGTCGCAACAGCGATGTTGGCAATCGTCTTTTTGTCGATGCCGTGATCTGGAAATTCCGCGTCGGCACGCCGT
>CAMDKB010000256.1 GCA_945901195.1 Rhizobium sp. Q54 | reverse complement strand
ACTTAAAGCCCGCTCGAGCGGCGCTGCAACGCTACTCGCCATCGTTTCGGGATCCGCGCCGGGACGGCTCACCGTAATTTGCAAGGTTGGAAATTCGATCGAGGGCATGCTTGCGACAGGCAGGAAGGGCCAGGCGATCATGCCCGCCAGCATGATGGCGACGGCCAGCAAGGTCGACCCCACAGGACGCAGCACGAAGGGCGCAGAAATGTTCATGGCGGATGCGCCTTTGCATCGCCGGCGCTTTCGCGCTCTTCGTTTCGCGCCTGTTGCAGGCGCGCTTCACTACTGACCTTGCGGTGGCCGCCCAGACCTATCCGCAGCCGTTCAACAGCCAGATAGATGACTGGCGTTGTATAGAGCGTCAGGAGCTGACTGAGGATCAAGCCGCCAATGATGCTGACGCCCAGCGGTACGCGTAATTCACTCCCCATGCCGGTGCCGAAGGCGAGCGGTATCGCGCCGAACAATGCGGCCAGCGTTGTCATCATGATCGGGCGAAAGCGCAACGCGCAGGCGCGTAAAATGGCTTCGCGAGGATCCAGCCCATCGCGCCGCTCGGCTTCGATGGCGAAATCGATCATCATGATGGCATTCTTTTTCACGATTCCCATAAGCAGAATGATGCCGATAAGCGCTATCAGCGACAGTTCATGGCCCGTGAGTTGCAAAGCCAGCAATGCACCGACACCTGCCGAAGGCAAGGTTGTAAGAATTGTGAAGGGATGGGCGAAACTTTCATAGAGAACGCCTAGCACGATATAGATCGAGATGATCGCGGCAAGTATTAGCCAGGGTTGTGTTGCGAGCGAATTTTGAAATTCGGCCGCATCGGCGTGAAAGCTGGTGGTGATGGACTGGGGCATGTCGATTTCGGTTTGCGCCTGTGTGATTGCGCGCACGGCCTGGCTGAGAGACGTGTTCTGCGCCAGATCGAAGCTGATTGTTGCTGCAGGGAACTGGTCTTGATGGGCAATGACCAGGGGTGCGGTGATGCGCCTGATTGTGGCGAAGGTTTCCAGAGGAACCTGGACGCCGCCGGTTCCTGGAACAAAAAGGCGTGCCAGCGATGATGGATCGTTCTGAAATTGCGGCGCGGCCTCAAGGATAACGCGATATTGGTTTGTCTGCGCGTAGATGGTTGAAATCTGCCGCTGGCCGAAGGCGCTGTTTAAAGTATCGGCGATGGACTGGATTGAAATGCCCAGTCTGCCAGCGTTTTCTCTATCTATGTCGACAAAGGCGCGCAAACCGCCTTCCTGGTTTTCGCCGGCGACATTGCGAAGAACAGACATCGTTCGCAATTTCAATGCGAGCTGTTGCGCCCATTTGACGACATCGCTCTGGCTGGAGCCTGCGAGCGTATATTGATATTGGGAACGACTGGCGCGCGTTGAGACCTGGATGTCCTGCACGGGTTCGAGATAGATGCTGGCGCCTGCATTTATATTGACGGCGGTGCGCAGACGTTCAGCAATCTCCTGCGCGCTGGCCCGGCGCTCGCCCTTTGGTTTGAGAACAATTGTAAAGCGTCCGGTATTCCCGGTGGCGTTGAGCGGGCCAACGCCGAGCACGGAAATGATATCGGCGACGTCGCTGTCCTTGCGGATGGCGCGTGCCGCTGTTTCCTGCGCTGCAGTCATTTCCTGAAAGGACACATCCGGGGAGGCTTCGAGCACGGCGCTGATGAGGCCGGTGTCCTGCTGCGGTAGAAAGCCCTTGGGACTGACAACATACATGTCAACGGTGAGGCCTAGGGTTGCTAGGATGACGAGGATCATGAATCCTTGATGGCGCAGGGCCCATCCCAATGTGCGCTCATAGATCGCGGCCATCCACGAGAACGGCTTTTCGATAATGGTCGCGAGAAAGGCGGTTCCCGAACCTTCCTGTCGACGCAGAATCTGCGAGCAAAGCATGGGTGTAATTGTCAGGGATATGATTGCGGAGACGAGAACGGCAATCGTCAAGGTCAGTGCAAATTCCCTGAACATGCGGCCAACCAGTCCCGTCATGAACAGCAACGGGATGAACACGGCGATTAGGGAAAATGTCAGCGAAATAACCGTGAAGCCGATTTCCCGCGCGCCTTCGAGCGCCGCATCCAGAGGGTTACGGCCATCTTCAAGTTTGCGTACGACATTCTCGATCATCACAATGGCGTCATCGACAACAAAGCCCGTGCCGATTGTCAGCGCCATCAGCGACAGATTGTTAAGACTGAAGCCTGCCAGATACATCACGCCGAATGTCGCCACGAGCGACAGGGGAAGCGTGATGGCCGCCACGATGGTTGCTCGGAACGAGCGGAGGAACAGCAAGACCACCAGGATGACCAGAGCGACAGCCAGTACCAGCGTGAATTCGACCTCTTCGACAGAGGCGCGAATGGTGGGCGTTCGATCCTGTACGATCTTGAATTCTATGCCCGCTGGCATCAGCCTTTGCAGTCGCGGCACTTCGCGGCGTAACCGGTCGAGTGTCGAGATGATATTGGCGCCCGGCTGCTTTTGAACGTCGACGATAACGGCGGGTTGGCCATTGTACCAGCCGCCCACGCGGACGTTTTCCAGACCGTCTATGACGTTGGCGATATCACGCAACAAGACCGGCGTTCCGTTGCGTGTCGCAATCACCACATTGCGATAGGATTCTGCGGCCTCGATCTGATCGTTGGCGGAAATGATCCAGGATTGCCTGTCACCGTCCAGCGAACCTTTGGAGCCGGCGACGTTCGCGCCGACGATTGCCTGCCTGACATCCTCGATGCCGATCTTGTAATTGGCAAGACGCGCCAGATCGGCCTGAATACGCACTGCGGGCCTGATGCCGCCCTGAATGGCGACACGGCCGACGCCGGTGAGTTCGGCAAGCCGTGGCGCGATCAAGGTATCTGCGAGATCGCTGAGTACGCGCAATTCTGCTGTTGCCGAGACAAGCGCCAGCGAAACAATGGGCGCATCGGCTGGGTTCACTTTGGAATAGACCGGCGGATAGGGAAGATTGCGCGGCAGCACGCCGGTTGCGGTATTGATGGCGGATTGAACGTCCTGCGAGGCGGCATCTATGTCGCGGCCAAGATCGAATTGCAGGGTGATCTGACTGAAGCCGAAAGAGGATTGCGACGACATGGCAGCCAGTGAAGGTATCTGACCGAGCGAGCGCTCCAGCGGCGCCGTGACAATCGTCGCCATCGTTTCCGGATTGGCTCCGGGCAGGCGCGTATTGACAAGGATGGTCGGAAAATCAACTTGCGGCAACGAGGCCACGGGCAGGCGCAGATAGCCCAGAATTCCACACAAGAGGATTGCCACAGCAAAGAGCGAGGTGGCGACCGGGCGCAGAATGAAGGGCGATGATACGCTCATGTCATCGCGGCTCCGGCGCGATAAATGTATGGTCTGAAGAATTGCCGGATCATCCGCGCCGTCCTCGCCTGCGAGTATTGTCGGGCTGATCTTCCGCCGATGGGGCGAGCTTTCCTTCGTCCTCCATGGTCACGCTGACTTTCGTCTCATCGCTAAGCCGTCCGAAGCCCGAGGTTACCACGCGGGCGCCTGCATCAACGCCTTTGGTCACCACGGCAACAGTCTCGTTCTGCAGGCCGATGCTCACATCTGTTTGCGCGACCTGATCACCCTTGATGAGGTAGACATAGGGCCCGGAAGGTCCGCGCTGGACTGCGCCGGAAGGGACGGTAATAACGTCCTGCAAGGCGCTGATAAAGACGCGCACATTGACGAACTGGCCGGGCCACAGTCGCAGGTCATCATTCCTGAATTGCGCCTTGGTCTTGATCGTGCCCGTTGTCGAATCCACGAGGTTGTCGATGACGTCGATCTTTCCAGACTCGATCAATGTTTTGTTGTCAGCTTCCAGCGCCTGCACGGCGACATCGCCCTTTTGCATTCCGGTTCGCAGCGCCTGCAATTGTTGCTGAGGCAGGTTGAAGACCAGCGCAATCGGGGTGACTTGCGTAATGGTGACGATGCCGGTTGCATCACCGCCGCGCAGAATATTGCCGGCATCGACAAGGCGGATGCCGGTCCGGCCGGAGATCGGCGCGCGAATGGTGGTGAAATCAAGCTGGTTTTTTGCAGAATCAATCTGGGCCTGATCGACTTTTAATTGAGCTTCCAATTGCTGGACGGTCGCGCGTTGCGTATCGGCCTGCTGGCGTGATCCGGCATTCGTTGCAGCGAGGCGGACATAGCGTTCAAGGTCTATGCGTGCATTGGCAAGCTGTGCTGCATCCTGCGCGCGCTTGGCGACGGCCTGATCGTAAAGCGCTTGATAGGTGCGTGGGTCGATGCGCGCGAGAACGTCGCCCGCCTTGACGTCCTGGCCCTCACGGAAGGTGATTTCCAGCAGACGCCCTTCAACCTGTGCCCGCACTGTGGCTGTGTTCAGGGCCTGAATGGTTCCCACCGCTTCGGCGGTTACGGGAACGTCTTGCCTTCGGGCCGTCGTTGCCAGAACGGGGACCAGGGGCTTTTCCCGTTCGCGCGCCGGGCCGCTGCCAAGACCAAAGCGCGGAAAGGCGGGACGCGCGCCCTCGCTGAGTTCCTGGCGGGGCAGGAACGGGATTGGCAATGTCGTCCAGTGGCGATAATGCGCATAGATTGCCGCCAGCGCTGCGAAGAGGATCAGGCCGATCAGTTTCTTCATTGCGGCGCTCCTGCCGCACGCAATTGTTGCAAGGGCACTTGCGGCAAGGGCTCGCGGACAAAGCCGCCGCCCAGCGCCTGAAACAGGCTGACCAGCGCCAGCAATCGCTGATATCGCGCGAGCGCCAGCGCATCCTGTGCGCTGAACAGGCTCTGCTGCGTTGTGAGCAGGACAATGATGTCGATGGTGCCTTCACGTAGTCGTTGTTCCGTCAGTTCCAGCGCCGAACGCGCTGAAACCACAGCTCGATTGCGAAAGGTTTCGGCTTCAGATGTCTTGCGCACTGCGATCAGCGCGTTTTCCACGTCGGTTAAAGACGTCACTATGGCCTTTCGGTAATTGGCGAGCAGTTCCAGCCAGCGGCCCTTGTTGGCTTCGAGCTGAGCTTCGAGATTATAGCCGGTAAATATGGGCTGCGTGAGGCCTGCGGCGATATCCAGCGCGAGCGCTTCGGGCCGCAGCAAGTTCTTCAGCGCGATGCTTTCGAGTGAGGCGCCGGCAGTCAGGCTGATCGAGGGATAGAAGGCTGCTCTTGCGGCTGTAATGTTTGCGTCGGCGGCTTCCAGACGCGCTTCAGCGGCCGCAATATCCGGTCGCCGCAATAGCAATTGGGAGGGTAGCCCTGCGCGCACAGCGGGTAGTTTCACGCTGCGCAAATCGCCGCCACGCGCTTTCAGACTTTCAGGCGTTCGCCCGGCAATCAACGCGACGAGATTGCGGTTTTGCTGCGCCTGTTGTTCCAGGATCGGCACACTGGCGCGCAGGTTGGCGAGCACGGTTTCTTGCTGAGCAATATCGAGGGCGTTTCCCGTGCCTGCATCCAGCCGGGATTTCAGGGCGGAAAGTGTGCGCTCGGCGATGCGAATGTTTTCCCGTGCGATGCGGATGCGGTCCTGAGCGACGAGCATCTGGAAATAGGTGTTGCAGAGCACGGCCAGGGTCGAGATGGTGACGACTTCATAGTCATAGCGGGTGGCGATGGCGCCAAGCTTGCCAGCCTGCGCGAGCGCGCGGTTTCTGCCCCAGAAATCCAGGGCATAGCTTGCAGTCAGGCCAAGACTGAAACGATTGCCGACGCTGGATTGGAACGGTGGCTCCTTGTCGCGAAGCGTGCCGGGCGTCAGACTGCGGGATGCGCTGGAATTGCCTGCTATCTGCGGATAAAGCGCGGAGCCCGCCGCCACAGCCTGGGCCTCGCCCTGAATGATCCGCTGGGCAGCGGCGTCCAGATCGAAGTTGCCCTCCATTGCCTTGCGCGCCATCGCCGTCAATTCGGCAGAACCGAAGAGAGCCACCCAATCGGTTGTGAAATTGGGTCCTGTAGAGGATTTTGCGCCGTCATAGGAGGCTGGCAGTGTAGGCGTGATGCCTTCCGGTTTCGGCGAATCAAGGCTGCAGCCCGCCAGTGCAGACGCCAACAGGGCTGAATTTACGCCATTTTTCAAACGCGAACGCAAATTGGGGGCCTCAGGAGCACGCCGGATCGATAGACCAGCGCTGCGACTGATACTCCTTAAACCATCGGGGGAAGCGGGGAAACTGAACTGCGCGTTACAATTCGTTCATGCGGGATGGGGCAGATGGGGCAGTGCTGCGGTAGCAGGCCCCGCAGGAGCCTGGGATTGTAGCCACGGGTGAGCACAGCGAACCCGCGGAGATTATGACTCCCGTGACCTGCCTCGAAGAGGCAGAGGAGAGCACGACTCATTTCCCTCGCCCCTGCCGGGGCGATAATCATCTTCTGCTGCCACCACGGGTTCGCTGCGCTCACCCGTGGCTACAACCTTGCGCACCTTTGGGGCGCGCGGCGCAGCCTACACTTTGTCTGTTTCGCGCAGCTTGCGCAGCGCCTTCAGGGCCAGGGGTTCAAGCCCTTCGCCACCATTTTCCAGATGCGCGTAAATCCCGCGGCGCATGAGCGGGTTCCAGTAATCCTTGATGTGCTGCATGGCGTTGGAAACCGCCTCCGGCTCAGGCTGCAGACGGAACGAAATTGCGATCTGGTTCGCCATCCGGACGAGGTTTTCGCTGCTCATGAACGAGCCTCCTGCAAGGCGGTGGTGCGAATGCGC
>CAMDKB010000255.1 GCA_945901195.1 Rhizobium sp. Q54 | reverse complement strand
CGTGCCCTGTGAATCGCAGTGGCTCCACGCAAAAACTTTGCGCTTTGGGAAAACTCAGATTGGCGAATCCGCCCTTGCCCGATTCAAAATAGGCCCGGTACTTGCGCGCGTCCCGTGCCGCTATGTTGAGAGGTTGCGGACTTTTGCCGTGCACATAAGGTCTTTCCTGATGGCCTGATATGCGCTCGGCGCAATAACTAGTGAAGTTGGTTTTTCCCACTTCGCCATCATTGATGCTGTCGATGCCAATTGCCAATTGCCAGTCAACCGATGCAGCGGTTTCTGCGGCCAGTTTGGCCTTCAGTTCGCCTGGATCATGGGCGCTCCCGGCGGCGCGCGCGAAGACAAGCTGGCGTAATTCAGAGGATCGCGGCAAGGCGCCGGCGTGGGTTGTGACAATGCGGTCTGTGCTGGTAAGCATGACTGTCTCCCCGTGTGCGGCATGAGCCTCACCGGTCTGGCGCCGGCTGATGCAGTGAAGTGCCGGAGACCTATGTCTGTCAACACGTCTGTTTTTGAATTGAAGAGGGATGCTGCCTATGATGCAAGATCCAGCCGCCGTAGTCGCCGCTCTTGAAGCCAAGGCGCACCGCGTGGAAACGCCATGTGGCGAGGGATCTATGGTTTGGCGCATCTGGGGCGAAGGCGCGCCGCTCGTTTTGCTGCACGGTGGCTCTGGCTCCTGGAAGCATTGGCTTAGGAACATCGAACATTTCGCGCAAACACGCCGTGTCATTGTTGCTGATATGCCCGGCTACGGTGATTCCGCCGATCCCGGACAACCCGTGAGTTTTGCAACACTCGGGGCCATCATGGGCTCAGGGCTGGACCAGGTGCTCGGGGCTTCCAGGAATTACGACATCATGGGGTTTTCGCTGGGGTCCTTCATGGCGCCGTGGGTGATCAAGGCGGCCAAAGCCAATGCCGGCAGCCTTACGCTTGTGCACGGTCATCTCGTCGGCGTGATGCAGTATTCACCGCAGGACCGGCTCAAGCGCTGGCGCGGTGTAGAAGACCGGGCCGAACGCGATGCCATTCTTCGCAACAATCTTGGGGTGCTCATGTTGGCTCACCCAGAATCGGCTGATGAACTTACGCTGCAAGTCTATCGCAGCGATCTCGATCAGGCGCGACTGCGTGTGCCGACCTTTATAGATTCGCTGGATACCTCGATCCTGAAGGGGCTCGATCTCAAGTTGTTCGCCGTATCAGGTGATCAGGATCCAACGGCTACACCCAACGTCGCCGCCCAGCACGCATTGCTGCATGGCCTGCGGCCGGATACGCAATCTCATATTATTCCGGGAGCCGGGCATTGGGTCATGTGGGAAGCGGCCGACGCATTCCACGGCATTGCAGACGGTATTTTGCAGGGATTGTCAACCTGATGGTGTGACACGTCCCGCCCGTATTGTTGGCGCCAGTTGTTACGATGCATTAACCAGGAGTGGATCGAAGGCGCTCAAACCATGCTTCCGTAAGGGAAATTTCAAATTTTACGTTTCTTTTCATAAGCTCTTTCACGATCTGCGCGTATTGCCGGTATCGGGACGCGTGAAAAGTTAAGCAAGGGAAACCATATCATGAGCTACAAGCGGGACGAGGCCATCCTCGTCGTCGATGACGTGGCCTCCATGCGTCAAGTGATCAAGGGTTGCCTGAATCAACTGGGGTTTTTCTCTGTTGACGAAGCTTGCGATGGCAACGAGGCGCTGGCGAAAATTCGCGACCGGAAATATGCATGGGTGCTGTCTGACTGGCACATGCAGCCCAAGGGTGGCGCAGAACTTCTTGAACATTTGCGCGAAGAATTTGGTGATGATGCGCCGCCCGTGGTTTTTCTGACGATGGATGGCGACTGGAAGGTCATGAGTTCGGCCCGAGATCTTGGTGCGGTCCGGTTGATCGTCAAGCCGATGCGGCCCTCCGCGCTGAAAGCCAGCATCGAAAATGTGCTGAAAACGGCTGCCTGAACTTATTTCAGAAGCGGCATGACGCGATCGGCAAAGGTGCGCAGCCCGTCCATGAACGGATGGAATTGCAGCATCAGCAAGCTCATGCCCATGTCCTCATAGCGGCGGATACGATCTGCTATGAGCTGCGGCGTTCCGATCAGACCTGCGCCAAGTGCCTTGATGGGCACATTGTGGAGCGGATCCTGCGCAAATCGGCGGGCATCGGCGATCAATTCAGACGGGTCGTCCGAACAGGCAATCAGAGTCGATATACCAAAACCGATCTCGCGATTGTGGCGTGCGGCTCGCACTTTCATGTCGGCCATATCATGCGAAATGCGGGCAACGTTTGCTTCATATGCATCAATGCCGTCGCCGTAGGAAACAAACCAGAGCGCGCATTCGCGTGCGATGATCTCCATGCCTTCGTGGGCGCTGCTTGCGGCATAAACGGGAGGATGCGGCGTGCGTACGGTCTTGGTCAGCATCGAGCCTTTCGAGGCATGATAAAATTGTCCATCGAATGAAAAATCATCTTCGGTCCACATGGATTTCAAGACGCGGATGAACTCGTCCACACGCTTGTAATGATCCTGTCCTTTTTCGACCCAGCCGCCGTTGCCATAAAGATCAAATTCATGCGTGCGGCGGCCTGGAACGACGTTGATAGCAAAACGCCCGCCTGTCAGGCGATCCAGAGAAGCGCCCATTTTCGCAGCCAGCTGAGGATTGACGATGCCGGGATGAACAGCAGTCATGATTTCGATTTTCGACGTCAAGACAGCCAGTGCGGAGGAAACGACCCAGGCTTCAAGATCGGCTGCGACAAGCCGCTCGGCAACGAGTGTGATGTCAAAGCCCATATCCTCTGCGTCTCTCACCGCTTTCAGCGCGAACTGAAATGACCGGTCCTGGGCGAGTCCCTGGCCGCGTGTCTTGAGATCACCAAGGGCGAGATCGATCTCGGGTTCTGGCCTGATGGTGTGCGGAAGTGGTGTCCAGAGGCCCAGCTTGATCATGATCTGTCTCCGGACTGTTTTCTTCTGTTTGCGAAGGGCGCACGGTATTCCAGAATACGTTCAGGACTATTTCTTCACCGCGTATTTCTTCAACGCTTCTTCGTTTACATCTGTGCCCCAACCGGGGCCGGTTGGCACATGGAACATGCCGTTTTCGACGACCGGGGGAATGGATACGAACTCGCTCTTCCAGGAGACATCGTCGACTTCCAGTTCCATGATGCGGAAGTTCGGGATAGCTGCGCAGAAATGGGCGCTCATGATGCTGGCAAGATCTCCATAGAAATTATGGGGTGCGCAATCTACTTCGAAGGCGTCCGCCAAAGTTGCAATGCGTGTGGATTCCCAAAGTCCGTTCCAGGGCACATCAACGACCGCCACATCGACAGCGCGCTTTTCAAAAAACGGGCGATAGGCGGCCATGCCGTGTACGGCTTCGAGGGAGGCGATGGGTGTTTTCACCTGCGAGCGGATATGACTGAGGGCATCGGCATCGTGGATATCAAGTTCCAGCCATTGCAGATTGAACTCTTCAAGGGCCCGGGCAATGCGCAGGAAGCCTTCCGGACGCTGGTTGAAGTTGAGATCAAACATGATGCCTGTGTGCGGCCCAACGCCCTCGCGAAAAGCTGCCAGGACTTCGCGCATTTCAGAAATTGAAGCGTCGTTGGGGTGGCGTTCAAGCATGTCAGGCGCCATGCGAAAGCCCGAATTGAAAGATTTTGATTGGGGCCAGAGATTGAGCGGATTGGTCTTGATGGCGGTAAATCCGCGTTCCACCGCTTGCCGCCCCAGCGCTTTGATATCGTCGAGGGTGCGTATCGGTTTCATGCCGAGTTTTTGCTCGAAATAGTCCCGCCGCCATACGCGAAAGCTCGCGCAATGGGACCAATAGACAGGCAGCTTTTCGCGAAAAGGCCCGCCGAACAATGCATAGACCGGCACACCGGCCGCCTTGCCCTTGATATCGAGGCAGGCGTTCTCGATTGCCGCAATGGCCTGATGGTTGAGTCCGCCGGTCGCCAGCCTTGTGAGGGCCCGCAATTGCGTGGAGATGCGGCCAACGGCGCGCGGGTCCATTCCGGTAACGATGGGTGCAAACTTGGCGATGAGTTCGGTGACGCCCCCTGCGCCAAAGCCTTCGTTATATTCGCACCAGCCGGTGAGGCTGTCGTCTGTCGTGATTTTCAGGAACGACCAGACGCGCCAGCCGCCATCTGCGTGAAAGGTTTCGAGTTTGGCGATGCGCATGAGCGGTCTCTATACGGTAACGATGTTTTCGAGCTTTTCGCCGCGCCGGTAACGCGCGATATTATCAATCGCGATGCCAGCCTGTGATTTGTAGCCGACTTCTCCCGATGCCCCAGATACATGCGGCGAGAGAATGAAATTTGGTGCGGTCCAGAGTGGATGATCGGAGGGCAGCGGTTCGGGATCTGTGACATCCGTCGCCGCGCCTGCGATCAAGCCGTCATGAAGACCTTGCGCCAGTGCATTCTGATCCCACAGACCGCCCCGGCCAACATTGATCAGCACTGCGCTGCGCTTGTAGCTTTTGAGCTGTTGCGTTCCGATGGCATGCCGTGTTGCGCCATCCAGCGGCATGGAGAGAAAGATGGCGTCTGCATTTTGCAGGGCCGGTTGAGCTTCAGAGGATTTTACAATTCTGTCGGCGAGCGCATGGGGCGCCCCGGAGCGGTTGACGCCGGTAATGTGCGGGCCGAAAGGCTTCAGCAATCGCGCGATCTCCTGACCAATCGAACCAAAACCAAGGATGACCACGCTGGATTCGGCTGGCACGGCCAGCACATTCGCGAAATCGCGTTGCCAGGAACTTTGTTTCTGTTGAGCAAGTATTATCGGCACACCGCGCAACAAGGCGAGATAAAGCCCTATGCCATGGACCGAGACTGAATGGGAAAATGCGCCGCGCGCATTGCAGATTGTGACACCTTTGGGTACGCCAAATTGTGTCATGCGGTCGTAGCCGGACGTGAGCAGCTGAATCCATTTCAGCCTGGTGGACTTCTGCGCAATGGCCGAAATGTCCGGTGTCCATACAAAATCCTGCAACACAAGGCCATCGGCATCAGCGAGCGCGGATTCAAGCTCTGGAGTCTTGGCGGCGATCACATCGCCCTGACTGGAGCCAGTGATCAGATTGACGACTTCCGAGCGCACGCCTTGCGCATATACGACGATTTTCATGATATCTTTTCCAGGTCTCAAGTCATTCCACAAAATCTGCCGCGCGCGCCTTGACGTTGTCGGGATAGGCCATGATTTCGCGAATGATCTTTTCCATGTCCTCGCCGCGTTGCGGATCAATGTCTATTTTCATTGTCTCGGTTTCTTTGACGAAGGCGGGATCCTTGGTCATGTCGAGAAATGCCTTGCGTATGGCGGCTACCCGATCCATGGGCACACCGGGCGGTGCAACCATGGGGCGGCCGAAATTGGTGCCTGAGAGCACAAGCCGCATGACCATGCGTTCTTCTTCGGTTTTTGCGAGGCTTTCCAGCGAAGGCACATCGCCGATATCTGGTGGTGTCGGGCCACCATAGGCGAGGATATAAATATCCTTGTTCTTGAGCCAATCGCTGCGTGTCGATTTCCAGCTCGACCAGGTGTTGTTGCGTCCACCGACTTCGCCGCGCTCCATGGCGAGGTTGATGTCGTTGCCACCGCGATAGCCGATCACCATCTTGAATTTGGTGCCTGCAAATTCGTTCATCAGCATCGGGAAGCCATACGTTATGTTGGCGTTGCCGACAGAGCCGATGGGTATTTCCTTTTGTCTCGCTTCCTCGACGTTTGTGGCGCCGGCGGTTTTCCAAAGCGCCATGGTTTCGACAGTGGAGTTGATCGAACCGATCCAGTGAAATCTGGCGGATTCAAATGCCACCTTGCGCTTGCCGATAGCTTGCATCGCCGGAAATCCGTTCTGGATCACGCCAACAGCCGTGCCGTCTTGCGGCGCGATTGCATAGAGGTGCGAAGCCATGATGATGCCGCCGGCTCCTGTCATGTTTTGTGCAATGAACGTGGGATTACCGGGAATGTATTTTCCAATATGTCGGGCGATCAGCCGCGCCTGCAAATCATATTCGCCGCCCGCGCTGACGCCGATCATCATAGTGGCTGTTTTGCCGCGATAAAATTCAGCGACGGATTGGGCACGGGACGAGACACCCGATGCTGCAAGCAGAGCAAGAGCGAGGACGGTGCGGAACATTTGTTGGGACATTGGGGCATCCAATCGGAAAGCGGCTTCTCCCTGTTTACAGGGAGAAGGGCCATACTTACACGCTCTTCTTGTAGGTGAGGAAATGCTCGCAATTGGCGCGGCGCGCCCAGTATTGCATGGCGCGCGCAATATCACTGCCATCGGGGCCTGCTGCAGCGCGCACTTCCATTTCGCCTGCTGTCAGCGCCTTTAACTTGCCGCCGAGCAACATGGCTTCCATCTGCACCTGTGCGTTCTGGGGCAGATAGATGGAAATGCGGAGGGCTTCCGAAAGCGTCCGGCCAGCAGCGGCAAAACCGTGGCCGCGCATCAGCGCCACGCGATTCTTGCCCAGCGTGTTTGCCAGATCACGGCCCTGATCCACATTGGCGACCAGAAGGTTTGTTGCGCCAAACTTGTCCTCGATATCCCAGACCGGCATTTCGCAGCCACAGGATGCGCCAGTGTGAACAACAGGCACCAGCTTTACATCCGAAATGGTGAAAGCCAGCACGCCGCGTGCGTGGGAATGGACGACACAGTTCACATCGGGATTTGCCTCGTAAATGC
>CAMDKB010000254.1 GCA_945901195.1 Rhizobium sp. Q54 | reverse complement strand
CTTACGTTTCTTACGGTATTGCGCATTTTGAAAAGATGTTTGCTGCCGTCGACAAGGAACTGGCGGGTGGCGCTGAATGGCTTGTAGCCAATGCGTTTTCGCTGGGCGATATCAATCTCATACCGTTTGTTGCTCGGCTGGAATATCTGGACCTGCTGGATATCTGGATTGCAAGCCGGCCAAATGTGCGGGCCTGGTGGGGACGCGCGAAGAGGCGGGCGAGTTTTGATGCCTGTATCGCCAGCAAGCTCACATCTGAAGATGAGGCAGCCATGAAACAGCACGGCGGCGTGCTCAAGGCGCGAATTGGCGAGCGGCGGGCGGAATATCTGGCGGCCTTTGGCTGATCGTCAGGCTTGCGCTGGATCAAGGCGCAATTGCTGCACCGGGCCATCATGGGGAAGTCTTGAAAAGGAGGCGCTCATGACTCTGCAGGCAAGGGACATCATGACACGTGATGTGGCCACCGTGACCGCGGAAACGCCGGTTCATGATGTAGCCAGACTGATGGTTGAACGCCGCATCAGCGGCGCTCCAGTTGTCGATGAGGCCAAAACCATCATTGGCATCGTCACCGAAGCTGATCTTTTGCATCGCATCGAAACCAATACCGAAAAGAAATCGGGGTTCTGGCTGACCTTGTTTTCCGATGGCGAAGCGCTTGCGCGCGAGTTCAGCAAGGCTCACGGCCGGACGGCCGGCGACATCATGACACGCAAGGTTTTTGCAGTGCCGGAGAATGCCACCCTCGACGTCATTGCCAATTCGTTTGATGCCCACCGCATCAAGCGGGTGCCTGTAACCCGCGATAGCGTGCTGGTTGGCATCGTCTCGCGTGGCGACATTGTGCGTGCCTTGCTCAGGCTTACCGAACAGCCACAGGTGAAGGAAGCGGTCACCGCCAAGGGATCCGAAATCCGCGAGCGTATCATGGAAAAAATTCGCGCTCAGCCCTGGGTCAACGGAGGTCTCGTCAACGTGATCGTCAATGATGGCGATACGGAAATTTGGGGCAGTGTGGAGACTGAGGATCAGCGCCGTGCGATCCGCATCCTCGTGGAAGAGATTCCCGGCGTCGGCAAAGTTGAGGACCATTTGTTGGTGGGATTGCCGCGCATGGGCGCGATCTAGCTCAATCATCCGCTCCGTTCTTGTGAGCCGGGTGCGCTTGCGCGCCCGGCTTTCCCCTGCCAGATTGCCTGCAAGCGCCGGAATGGTGCACATGCGGAGACTGTGTGGGGATGAGCAAGATAACGCGGATTGAAGCCACGCATATCAGCATCAAGTTGCCACGGGATTTTTCCGGCAGCATTTATTCTGTGCCGGAAAAGAATGCTGTGATCACGCGGGTTTTTACCGATCACGGCCCGGTAGGCGAGGCGATCAACGGCGAGGGTTCGCGCGCCATGATGGCGGCGACCCATGACGTGCTGACACGCGAATTGATCCCCATGGTTATCGGTGAAGAGTCATCCAATATCGAAGCTGCATGGCAGAAGATGTGGACTTTGACCCATACATCAAATCGTGATCGGCGACCGGAAGTGCGAGCCATTGCATGCATCGACAGCGCGCTCTGGGACATGAAGGGCAAACAGGCGAATATGCCGCTTTATAAATTATGGGGCGGTGCGCGCGATGCACTGTCCATCATCGCCATTGGCGGACAATATCATCCTGATTACACGGATGCAGATTATGGCCGCGAGATGGAGTTTTATCGCGGCATCGGCCTTGCCGGCTGCAAGTTCAAAGTTGGCGGGCGAACGCCAGAAACAGATGCAGCGCGAACGCGCGCGGCGCTGGCGGGGGGAGGCGAGGGCTTTGTGCTCTGCGTCGACGCCAATCGTGGCTGGCCGCTTCGCACCGCTCTTGAATATGCGCGCATTGCTCGCGATCTGCCGTTGCGCTGGTTCGAGGAGCCCTGCCATTGGGATGACGACAAGCTCTACATGGCGCAGATGCGGATGATGAGCGGGATGCCCATAGCAGCGGGACAATCGGAATCCACGGTACAGGGATGCCGCGATCTTATTCGCGAAGGCGCGATCGACATATGCAATCTCGATGCGAGTTGGGGTGGTGGTCCTACAGTCTGGCTGCGCGTTGCAAAAATGGCCCAGGCTTTTGGCATCGAGATGGCGCATCATGGCGAGCCCGTGGTTGGTTCGCATCTCATCGCCGCGGTTTCCAACGGCACGTATATGGAGACTCATCATCCTGATCGCGATCCGGTTTTTCACAAGTTGATTACAGGACGCGGGACGATTGCCGAGGGACATTATACAATGCCAACAGGGCCGGGCTGGGGCGTCGATTTCGATGATCAGATGATTTCGCATTATCGCGTGAGCTGAAGAGGACGTTATGCAAATCAACCGCCGCCACTTCATAGCCAGCGCTGCAGCTTTTGCCGCAAGTCCTGCGCGCGCTCAACCACTCGACTGGAGCGCGGCGAAACAGGAAGGGTCTGTCACAATCTATAATACGGGCGTCGGGCTGCACCGTGATGTGGCGGGGGCATTTACAGCGCGTTACGGGATCAAGGTGAATTTCCTCGACATGCGCGCATCGGAATTGCGCGAGCGGGTTCGGCTGGAGCAATCCTCCGGGCGCTTTCAGGCTGATCTGTGTCTGAACGGATCGACGGGCGCCATCATCATGGACCGCGCGGGGCATTTTGAAGCGCATGGGGGACTGCCCAACGAGCCGAATATATTGCCGGGCCTCGAAGGCAACGGCGTGCGCATACCCATTTTCGTCAATATGTTTGGCTTCATGGTCAATACCGGTATTGTCACTGCGGACAAGGAGCCAAAAAGCTTTCGCGATCTGCTTGATCCCTTTTCAAGGACAAAATTCTGGCAGACGATCCGCGTGCGGCTGGCGAAGGTTATGCGACTTTCGCCACGACCTATGAACATATGGGCCGCGCGTTTCAACAGGTGTTGGCAAAGCAGAACCTCACATTTACGCGCAATCTGCTGGAAGGCGGGCGGCGTGTTTCGCGCGGTGAACACGCAGTTTATTTCCCGCAAAAATATCCCGATTATCTGCTGCTGAAACAATTGCCCGTAAAATTCATCTGGCCGCAGGAAGGATCGCCCTATCAGGTGTTCATGCTGGCGCGTTTGAAGCAGGCGCCGCATCCCAATGCCGCCAGACTGTTGTTGAATTTCTTTCTCGATCCGCAGGCTCAGTTGCTTTATGCGCGCAGCGGACGCGGCGTTGCGGTAAAAGGCATTCTGGAGCAGGCGCCGGCGGACATCCGCTCGGCGCTCGGCGCGAAACTTCTGGGAACGACGGATCCTGATCGCGAGGCAGAGTTTTTCAAGTTTGCCAGCGAGATTTACGGACCGGCGTGAGCCTAAAAACCAAGCGCGCGCTTGCTGCCGGGAATGAGTTAGGCTTCATTTCTTTTATATAATTTGATGGCGAGGGCATCCGACACGGCAGCGAAGTCTTTCGTCATTGCTACGCCAGCCACGACGTTGTCCGGACGCAAGATTATGATGTGTCCGCGCAGAGCGTCGAACAACGGGCCGGCGCGGCTTCGGTCGAATTCAAAATCGTAGCCGTATTCAAGGCTGGACGATATCGAAATCAGGCGTGGAGAAAGCTGCATCCACGGCACGTTTGTTGCGAATGCGGTGAGAGCATCGCGCGGAATGTTCACGCCGATCAGCGCCCATTGCAGGTCCGTCTCAGCGTCAATATCGGTTTGTTGTCCATCTGGTGTACGAAGTAACCAGCGCGGGAGCAGACGGCCAACCGGCGAATTTGCCATGCCGGTATCATGCACGAGCAACCCGTCTTTGATCACCGGCTTGGGCAAATAGCGCATCTCGGCGAAATAGCGCCGCACGGCGGGTGACAGGTTCACGAGCGCAAAGCAGGCATCGCGCAGCACCGCCAGCGGCCAAAAACGGATGTTGGCGAGTTTGCCGATGCGAACGGAATAATCAATGGTCTGGCGAATATGTTCGCGCCGTTCAAGATCGTATGTCGCGAGCGCCGTTACGGGAAGTGTGCCGCTGAGAACGCCCGCAATTTTCCATGCGAGGTTTGCGCCGTCGCGGGCGCCGGTGTTCATGCCCTGCGCACCGAAGGGCGGCATGATGTGCGCGGCGTCGCCCAGCAGAAAGACGCGATCCTGCTGCAGCCGCGCAGCCATGCGCTCAGCGAGGCCATAGATGGCGCGGCGGATGATTTTGAGCGGCATGCCCTTGTAGGGGGTGTGCTTGTCCACCAGCATCCGGATGCTTTCGTCGCTGGCGATCGTGGCGTGATCGTCGCCGGGCAGCAGCATGAATTCGAGGCGGCGGCCACCATAGGGACCCAGCACCGCATTCAAAGGCCGGCGGGGATTGCAAATGAAGCGCGAGAAACCGGCCTGATCGCCCACTTCGGCGAGGTCTACCACCAGATGCGGCTGATCCAGGCTCGCGCCTTCAAAGGGGATGCCGAGATGCTGGCGCACAAAACTGCGGGCGCCATCGCAGGCGAACACGTATTTGGCGCGTATCGTTTGCGGCTGCCCGTCTTTATCGGCCAGCGTGATTGTTACGCCGTCCTTGTCCTGCGCGATCTGCGTGACGGATGCACCAAAGCGGCAATGGACATGCGCAAACCGCTGCACACCCTGCAAAAGGATTTTTTCAAACATGGGCTGCGACACCGCGTTGCGGTTGCCAAAGCCATTGGGGGTGATGAAGCCGGGCACAGCCACCAGGGCAAAGCCCAGCGGCGAGGTAAAATGAACGCCGAAGGGTTTTGATATATGGCCATCCAGATCCGGACCCAGGCCCAGCCTGTCGAGCAGGCGCATGTATTCATCGTCCACCGCAATTGCGCGGGGCAGGTCGGAGGTACGGGCGTTGCGCTCGACCAGCACGACCTTCACGCCCATATGGCCGAGCAGGTTGGCGGCGGTCAGACCGGCGGTGCCTGCGCCGATGATGGCGACTTCTATCTCCGCGGGCAGATCGGCTCTTGGCCCGGACACAGGGGTCAGCAGGGCCATGGTTTCTTCGAAGCTCAGAACCGGGGAGACCATACTTCAAGTCTTTCCTTGCGCTCAGCGCGGTACGGCCCGGCTTGCCTCACTCTGGCCTGCAGTATAGACAGCCCGCCAGCATCGGCGTGAGCCGGACTTTCAGGGAGTAGCATCAGATGGCGCAGGTTTTCGTTCCCACCATTCCGCCGCCGGACCCGAACACAAAAACCCCGAAGTTCAAACTGCCGCCGAAGGCGACCGATGCCCATTGCCATATTTTTGGGCCGGGCGACAAATATCCCTTCGCGCCGGACCGCTCCTATACACCGCCCGATTCAGGCCTCGACAAGTTTCAGGCCCTGCAGGCCAAACTGGGGCTCACCCGCGCGGTGATCGTCAATGCGAGCTGCCACGGCAATGATAATACCGTGTGCCTTGACGCCATCGCCCAGAGCGGCGGCGCCTATCGTGCTGTCGCAAATATCGACGACAGCTTTTCCGAGAAGGATATCGAGAAGCTGCACGCGGGCGGCATTCGCGGCTGCCGTTTCAACTTTGTGGCGCATCTGGGTGGCGTGCCGGACATGAAAGTGTTTCACAACGTTGTCGACAAGATCAAGAATTTTGGCTGGTCGCTCGATGTGCATTTCGATGCAATCGATCTGCCTGATTATGCGGCCATGCTGGCGAAGCTGCCGGTGATTTATACGGTGGACCATATGGGCCGTGTGAAGGCTGGCGACGGCCTGGAGCAGAAGCCTTTCGAGTGTCTGATCAACCTGATGAAGGACGATGAGAAGTGCTGGGTGAAAGTGTGCGGTTCCGAGCGCGTTTCATCCAAGGGCTATCCGTTCACCGACAGCGTGCCCTTCGCGCGGAAGATTTGCGAGACCGGGCCTAACCGGGTGATCTGGGGTACGGACTGGCCGCATCCCAATGTGAAGGTGATGCCGAATGATGGCGATCTCGTCGATCTCGTGCCGCTGTTCGCACCCGAGCCGGAATTGCAACAGAAGCTGCTGGTGACCAATCCGGGCCGGTTGTATTTCGACGAGAAGTAAGCGGGAGATGGTGATGGCGGAGCAAGCTACAGTCCTTACCGACAAAGCCAAACCGCGCGGCAAATATCCGCACGTGAAGCGGGCTGGCGATTTTTTGTTTGTCTCCGGCATTTCCTCGCGTCGTCCTGACGGTTCTTTTGCAGGTGCGAGCGCGGACGAGATGGGTAATACCGATCTCGACATCCGTGCGCAGACGCGCGCCGTCATCGAAAACATCCGCGATATCCTGCGCTCGCAAGGCGCAGAACTGTCCGATCTCGTGGATGTCACGGTTTTCCTTGCCAATATCAATGATTTCAAGGGTTATAACGAAACTTACGCCGAGTATTTTGATTTCACCGGACCAGCGCGAACCACTGTAGCCGTGGATCAATTGCCGCATCCGCATATACTGGTGGAGATCAAGGGGACGGCATACAGGCCAGCGTGAGAGCCGCGGGTGTCATATCGCCGGGAACGCTTAGAGGTTCAGGCAAAGGCCACGGGGTGTGAGCCGTTGCGTGCATGTTGCAAACTCATGGGCTGATGGTTGCAACTGAACAGTTGATCGAATCTCTCGAAAGCACCCTTGGCACCGAGTCTTCGTTCCGCCGCGATCATAATCGTTTGAAACCTTCGATGCGCCTAGTCTTCTCGGGTTAATGAAAGCGACAACTTTCGAATGGCCGGTGCGGCAAACAGAACGACGGGCAACATCAAAAGCCACGCCATCAGC
>CAMDKB010000253.1 GCA_945901195.1 Rhizobium sp. Q54 | reverse complement strand
CGAAACCCCGCTGATGGGCATTATGCTGACGCTGCATCTGGGCGTCGTCTTCGCCTTGTTTGTGACAATGCCCTACGGCAAATTCGTGCACGGCATCTATCGCTTCCTCGCGCTGGTGCGATACGCGCGCGAGCGGCGGATAATGGCCGAAAACGGAGCCGAATCCTGAACGTCAGAAAGGCGCCTGCGACTTTCCAACATCCGGAGTAGCGTGTTTCCCGCTTGATCCCCGCCGCCAAATCCGTCAATCCTTGGCCCACAAAAACTCAAGGAAACGGCTATGGAATTTGGTATCCAATTTTTCCCCACCAATGGCCCCGCCCAGCAATCGGCCGCCGATTACTGGGCCAATGCGCTCGGCTGCGTCGATCTCTGCGACGAGTTGAACTACACGTCCATCCGCACGGTGGAACATTATTTCGGCCGTTATGGCGGCTATAGCCCCTCGCCCGTCGCGTTCCTGTCAGCAGCCGCGATGCGTTCGAAAAAGGCGCGCCTGATTACCGGCGCTGTCCTTCCCGCCTTCTCCCACCCGCTCAAGCTTGCCAGCGAACTTACGTTTCTCGACGCCCTCTCCAACGGTCGGCTCGAAGCGGGCTTCGCACGCGCTTTCCTCCCCATCGAATTTGAGCGTTTTGGCGTGTCACTGGATGAAAGCCGGGCTCGCTTCGATGAAGCGCTGACCCTCATCCGCAAAGTGATGATCGAAGAGAACGTCACACATAACGGCCGCTTCTGGAAGTTTCCGGCAACCACAATCCTGCCCCGCCCGACACAGCAACCCTGCATGCCGTTCTGGATTGCAGCAGTGCAGACGCACGCCAGTTTCGAAATGGCCGGACGTCTTGGCTACGGCATCATGGCCATTCCCGTGACAGGCGCGACCATGCGCGAATTGATCGGCATCTATCGCAAGGCATGGAAAGACGCAGGCCATCCTGGCAACGGACGCATCATGCTCGCTTTCCACATGTATTGCTCACCTTCCAAAGAAGAGGCCCGCGCGACGACTGAGCCCGAAATCACGGCCTATCTCAAAGCCTTTGCTGATGCGGCGCGTGCTTGGACCACAGGCACAAACTCGAAAGACTATGTTGGCTACGACAAGATCGTCACGCACCTCGACAGCGCCACATGGGAATCCCAGATTGCCAACAATTCTGCCTGGATCGGCACCCCTGACTCAATCGCCAATCAGATCAATACTTATCTCGGCGAGATCGGCGGCATCGACATCGCATCCATGCAGGTAAACTATGGCAACATACCGTCGGATAAAGCACATGCTTCAATGCGTTTGTTCACGAAAGAGGTTATGCCGCAAGTGAAAGTATGATTTGTCAGTGAAGATATAAATCCCGCGCAAAGGAAAGCCGCCCATGACCCGCATTCGCTCCCTGGCCGCTTCTTTTTCTCTAGTGTTGATGGCGAACGCGGCCGTCGCGCAGGATTTCTATGCAGGCAAGCAGATCAACGTCATCGTCGGCTCAGCGCCGGGCGGCGGTTATGATCTGCTGGCGCGCCTCACGGCGCGTCACATGGGCAAACACATACCCGGCAATCCGATTTTCATTGTTCAGAACGTGCCGGCGGCCGGCAGCATGGTCGCTGCAAACCAGCTCGCAAATGTCTCGCCACGCGACGGCACAACCATCGGCTTGATGCAGCGTGGCGTATTGCTGGCCCCTATCACCAGTCCCGGCGCTGTGCGGTACAATGTTTCTTCCTTCCGCTGGATCGGCAGTCTTGCGAGCGAAACCGGGGTGACCCTGGCCTATGGGTCAGCGCCCCACCAGACCGCAAAAGATCTGTTCGAGCAGGAGCTGATTGTCGGCGGTGTGCCCAATGTCGATCCGGAAACAACAGCACGCCTCTATAATGCCCTGCTGGGCACGAAATTCCGCATTGTCATGGGCTACAATGGCACGACAGCTGTCGGCCTCGCGATGGAGCGTGGCGAAGTGCAGGGCATTGGCGACTGGTCATGGTCAAGCCTGAAAGTGCAGCGCCCCGCCTGGATCAAGGACAAGAGCGTGCGTATCCTCATGCAGGGGGCGCTCGAACGCGACAAGGAATTGCCGGATGTTCCCAACGCCCTCGATTTCGTGAAAGAGGGTACAGACCGCAAGGCGCTGGAACTGTTTTTTACACAAAAGACCGTCGCCCGCCCCCTGTTGACGCCGCCTGAAGTTCCCATCGAACGGGTCAACACCTTGCGCGCGGCCTTCATGGCGCTCGACAAGGATGAACTCTTCAAGGAAGAAGCACGAAAGTCCAGCCTCGATCTCTCACTCCTCTCGGGGGAAGCCGTGGACCGGGTGATCACGCTGATCGCCAACGCCACACCCGATGTCAAAGACCGGCTCGCCGCTGCGATGAAGGCTCAGTAAAGGCGGCACTTATTCTTCAGCCGTCCGCTGGGCCTTTTCGCGCATCTCATCGGCCAGCCGCTCCTTGCGTCCAGCCTCTCGCGGTCCGTCGATCATCCGCACGAACGCGCCGCGCAACGTGCGCACATCCTGCTCTGTCATCTCCATCCGATGAAACATGTTGCGCAGATTGCGCATCATGTTGGCCTTCTTGCTCTCGGGCTTGAAAAAGCCATTGCGCTCCAGCTGATCCTCAAAATATTCAAAAAAGGAAATCACCATCTCGCGAGGCGCAGGGGGCGATCTCTCCTCTTTTGAATAGGGCATGACATCGCCTTGGGACGCCCGCAGATATTCATAACCAATCAGCAAGACAGCCTGCGCCAGATTGAGCGATGCATAAGCGGGATTGACCGGAAACGTTATGATGGCGTCTGCAAGCGCGACTTCATCGTTCTCAAGGCCGGTGCGTTCGGGGCCAAACATCACCCCGTGCTGGCCTCCCGCGGCGATGCCTGCAGCACTTTCCGCCATCGCCTTCACAGGCAATTCCACACGTTTGCCCTGCCCTCTTTCGCGCGCCGTTGTCGCCCAGACGAAATTGAGATCGCCAATGGCTTCTTCCACGGTATCGAAGACCTTGGCTTGTTCGATCAGGTGAACTGCGCCCGCCGCAGACGCAAAAACGCCCTTGCGAATGGAGCGCGCGCGCTGCCCGGTATCGCCGGCAAACCCCTCGCGCGGATTGACGATGCGCAGATCAGACAGCCCGAAATTCGCCATGGCGCGCGCGCACATGCCGATATTCACAGCCAGCTGCGGCCGCACGAGAATAACGCAGGGGCCGCCCACAATATTACGCGCGGTCGAATCCGTGCCCGAACTGCCCTTCATGATGCCATCGCCATTTTCATGGCCGCTAGCTACGACAGGGCGCGCACTTTGTCACCACCCCGTATATGGCGTCGACCTCTTCTACTTCCACGACAGCAGGTTGAGCTCGAATCCTTCCGGCCGCTTGGTTTTCTCCATCTGCACGCGCAATTCCTTGCTATGGGCAACGATGACAGGCGTCCGCAAGATTGGCATGGCGTAATGATTGGTGATCGCCATGTCGAACATCTGCCGGTAGAGTTCGGTTCGCTTTTTCGCGTCCAGCTCTGCGCGCGCTTCATTATAAAGCCGCACAAGATCCGGGTTCTTGATATAATTGCGTCCATCCGGCTCAAAATAATAGGACGCCGTCTGATCGACATCAGGCTGTCCTGATGCATTGTCATAGAGCGCAACGAAAGCGTTGAGTTGCCCCGCACTGCGCTTCTTGACGAACGCAGGCATCGCCAGGGATTCAATCTGCGCCTTGATGCCAAGCTTGCGCCATTGCGCCTCAATGGCCTCTGCAATGGGTCTGGCCTGCCCCCATGCGGTTAGTGTAAGACCAAAGCCATTGCCCATTCCTGCCTCTGCCAAAAGCTTGCGCGCGGCTGCCGGGTCATAGACCGGCGCCTTGAGCGAATGGGCACAACCGATCAGCCAGTCAGCGCACAGGCCATCCTGCAGGGGTTGTTCGGCAAGTTCCTTGGGCAGCATCGCACGCGCGATCGAGCGCCGGTCGATAGCCTGCAACAGCGCCTGCCGCACGCGTGCGTCCTTGAACACGCCGATACCCGAGCGGTCGCTATGATCGAAAATCACAAACGCGACTTGAATCGAATCTTGCATGGCCAGTTCGAGTTTCGGATTGGACTTCAGAAATTCCGCCGTATCAGGTGGAATACCGTACATGATATCCTGTTGCTCGGTCATGACACGCGCGGTCTGAGTCTGCACATCAGGAATAGTGACGATTTCGATACGCCCTATCTTGCCCGCAGGCTTGCCTTCAGTGGCGTGGCGATAATCCTTGTTCAACTCCAGAACGATGCCTCTGGTGCTGTCCACCTGTGTTGCACGATATGGTCCGGAGCCAATGGGCGTGCGGCCGAACGTGGATTTATCTGCAGTCTTTTCATGCGCGATGCGCGGATAAATCGGCAGCGAAGTCAAAAGGCGCATCATCAGCGGCGCAAATGTCGTCCTGGTCTTGATGCGCACGGTATAGTGATCGATCTTCTCGATCGTATCAAAAAATCCGTAACGAGATTCTTTTGTACGAAAGACGACTTTTGGGTCCGTCAGAAAATTAAAGGAATAAACAACATCGTCTGCGTCGAGTGGTTGTCCATCATGAAATTTGACGTCCTTGCGCAGACGAAACTCGACCGTGAGATTGTCTATCTGCTTCCAGGACTCCGCGAGCAGTGGTTTAAGCTCGCGCTTTGCAGTATCAAATGAAACCAGATAGTCGAATACCATTTGCATGAACATACTTGTTTGCGGCTGCGGCTCGAACGTGTTGTCAACAGTCGATATCGGCTCGTAAACAGCGACACGCAATGTATCGCGCGATTTCTGCGCAAGTGTCGCACTTCCAGATAAGGCCAACGCTGAAGCAGCAATCGCCGTTGAGCGCAATAAAACTCTCATGGTCGCCTCCCGTCCCGCTTTGTTGAGGCATCATTGCGCGGAAAACCAACCTTGGCAAATAGCGCTGATCAGACTGTTTTTGCAGCCTTTCGCGCTGCAACAATACCCGAGAGATAGGCGCCCCCTGCGGTGATGGCCGCGCCCGACCCGCCCGTTCCACCGGTCGCCTCTCCCGCGAAAAAGATGCGTGCCCCCACTGGCTCCGCCAATTGTTCGCGCGCATTGGCGCGGCCAGGCAATGCGTGCGAATAGGCGCCGCACGACCAGGGATCATTCCACCAACCATTCAGTCGACCGCCGATATAATGCTGGCGCACATCATTGCCCATTACACCGGCGAATTGATCAAGCACATGCGCGCATGCCGGCTCCTGGCCCATTGCAATGACTTCACGCGCGTGATCTCCGCCGAAATAGACAGTGAC
The DNA here is from genome assembly GCA_945901195.1 of Rhizobium sp. Q54. Classification (GTDB taxonomy): domain Bacteria; phylum Pseudomonadota; class Alphaproteobacteria; order Rhizobiales; family Beijerinckiaceae; genus Terripilifer. Next base: position 1,475 of record CAMDKB010000253.1, on the reverse strand, counting down.
CAGATCGCGATTCCAGTCGAAACATCCAAATGAAAACGATTGCCGCGCCGACAACCGCAGCCTGACGTTAGTATGGGGTGCAAGGCCAAACCGCGCACCATCAAAACGCAAGGCCATGCGCGTTGACGCGCCCATCCCCAGCCCTTGCAATCCCGCAACATTGATTGAAGGCAATCCCGGCGTGAACTTTATGCTGCCACTTTGCAGCGCACCGACAGGCACGCTCACCACAACACTGCGCGCGTTGATTGTGCCGTCTGGCGTTGTGACGCGAACGCCACGCCCACCCCAATCGATGGTGTTGACGGGCGTATTCAGCCTGATGTCCAGACCCTTCGCGTAGCGTTCCAGTATTGTGCCAAAGCCATCGGGCACGAGCCTGTCGTCGCCCGCCCACAGCCGCGCATAATCCCTGGCGGACACGCGCTCGGCTTCATCGCCCAGCGCCAGCCTCGCCATGGTCAGAGCGCCTTCTGCGGCAGCCGCTTTTTCCCCGCCCGCAAACTCCAGCATTGAAATGTCTGCTATGCGCGCTTTGGAATCATCCAGCCTTTCGCGCAATTTATCCCAGGCCGTAACACCATCGGGTGAAGCAGGTGGAGTGCCACGATCAAAGCTGCGGCCATTTCGCTGGACTTCATCCTCATCGAGTGTTTTGACACCATGCAGCCGTGCAATGCGTGTCCACGAATTCTTCTCTGCCCAGTGAATATAAAACGCGCCTGCATCATAGGGCGCGCCAAGCGAATGATCCGTAAATATGCGCCCGCCCACGCGCCCGCGCGCTTCCAGCACGATGACCTTGCGTTTGAGCCGGAGCAACTCATGCGCCGCCGCCAATCCCGCCGCGCCAGCGCCAATGACAATCACGTCAGCGTCAAACACAGCGCCTGCCGCGCGCGCAACATAGGGAATTCCAATCAGTGGCGCGGCCAGGAAGACGCGTCGGCTTATCACAGGTGGAAGCTTACCTGACATCAAGTATCTTCTTAGCAAGCGCTGCCACACCTGGTGGCGCACGCAAGGTCATCTCCACCACTTTCATAAGTTCGCTGCCTGTCGCCGGATTGACATCGATGTTCCGTCCGGCGGCATCCTTGAGAAATGCGGGTGATTTCACCATCTCCGCGAACGCCTGCTGCAAAGCCGTAACCCGCTCGGCTGGCACATCTGGAGGCGCTATCAGCGACCTCCCGATATCAGAAGATGTAGCCATGAAGTCGGCAACGCCCCGGCCCTCCGGCGTTGTCATATATTCGCCCACGGTGGGAGTTTGCGGAATGTCCTTGTGGCGCGTGACTGCCGATTGCAATAAGATACTGGCTTTGCCTTCGCGGATCAGTGGCGCGAAAATACTCTGAAAGGTCGCAAGACTTGCGATCATGGATTGGGTCTCGCCCCGTTCCATGGCAAGCGCAGTTTCGTTGATCCCTTTATAACCAGAGACAAGCTTGAATTTGGTTCCCGCCAGTTCG
>CAMDKB010000252.1 GCA_945901195.1 Rhizobium sp. Q54 | reverse complement strand
AACATGCGAGCAAGGCCGAGCCCGATGCCAGAGCCCGCGCCCGTCACGACCGCAACCCGCCCTTTGAAATCCTTCATCGCGTCTTCCTGGTTGCGGTCTGATACCGGATAAATGCATCGCATTGTCCCGCGCGACAGCCTTTTGTTATTCCAAGGGCGGGTTCAATTGACCCATGAATCAATCGGAACATTCGTCGTAACAGTGCCTGCGCGCCTTCGCGCTTGCCGACGGCTGACACCAGCCACCTCGTCGTTGATATTACCGGCAGCCCTTCAATTTCGAATCAGGGTTGAGCGCAGGCATAGGCCCCAATTTTTCATTCGCGGCTACAACATATTCGTTTGTGTAAATCAGGCTCGCAGGAAACTTTTGCTTGGTGAAGCCCTGCGCGTGAAACCATTCCTGCATATCAAGGATACTGGGCATGTTCACTTCGCCACTGAGGTTGCGCCCCGGCCATTGGAATTTTTCGATATTTTCAGGCGTGCCAATCTTCGCCCGTGACGCAGACGCCACGACATCCGCGCGGTTCGCTCCGCCGTGATAGGCGACGCAATATTCGCGGATGGCGCGCATGGTCGCGGTCATGAAATCGCGCAAAGCCGGCTTGTTCTTTGCGGCCCATTCAGTGTTGACATAGCCGCCGCCGAGGCTGATCGGACTAGGTTTGACGAAGTCGTCGGGATCGGCAAGCTCAAAACCGATATTGTCCAATTGCAATGTCGCCGCCCATGGCTGGACAATCAGCGCTGCATCGATAGCCCCATTCACCATCGCGGGACCGGCCTGTGGAAATCCAAGAATGCGCGTGTCCACGTCCTTGATCGTCATGCCCACGGCCTCAAGGCTCTTGCCCAGTTCATAGGCGGTAACCGACGTCTGGCTATTGATCCCAACCCGCATGCCGCGCAGATCAGACAACTTGTTCACTTTGCCTTTCAGTTCGTTTCGCACGATGAATTTATGGCCAAGCGGCGTCGACACCAGGTCATAGATCATGATGAAGGGCAATTTTTGCTCAAGGCCATTGAAGAAGCCTACGCTCATGCCACCTTCGACAATATGAACTTCGCCTGTCGCAAGCGGCGCCATGATATTGGCTGCGGACTGGATACCGACCAATTGCACGTCGAGACCCATCTGCTTGTAATAACCTTTTTCATCGGCAATCAGCAGGCCTGCCGAGCCCATTGAGCGGGTGGAAGCCACGACGATCTTGGTTTGTGCGACAGAGGCGGAAATGCTGGCGGCCACGAGGACGCTGGCGATAGCAATGCGTGCGATCATTTTGTTTCCCTTATTGGTCAGCGCGTAGCTGGCCTGCCGGTTCTCTTGATTGGCAAACATACCAATGTGAACAGAAGGCCTTTATGCGCTATCAGTTTCTGCAACCTGCGAGTTTGGAGTCAGGGTTGACTTGCGGCAGCGGCCCCAGTTCCTTGTTGGCATTATCGTGATATTGCCGGTCATATAATTGTTCGGTGCGAAGCTCCGCTTTGACGATGCCCAGCTCGCGATAATATTTCTGAATGTCGAGAAGACTCGGCACATTCATTTCGCCGCTCATGTTGCGTCCCGGCCATGGATATTTTTCCGTGAACGCCGCATCCTTGATGGGGCCCATGCGGGTGGAACGCTCGACCACTTCCTTGCGATTTGGCCCGCGGTGATAGGCCAGGCAGTAATCACGTACACCGCGCATGTAGGCGACGAAAAACCGCTTCGTGAGTTCAGTGTCCTTTTTCGCCCAATCGGTATTGATGATGGTCGCTGCAATCGTAAGCGGACGCGGAGTGGCGTAATCGTCCGGGTCGGCGAGCAGGAAGGCGATCTTCTCGTCAACAAGCGACGAGCCCCAGGGTTGGATCACAAGCGCTGCATCGATCGCGCCGTTCCTGAATGCCGCTCCCATCAACGGGAAGCCTATGATCTTCAGGTCGATTTGCCCAAATGAAACGCCGTCGGATTCCAGAATCTTGCCGACTTCGTATGAAGTAACTGACGCATTTGCATTGCTCGCGATACGCATTCCCTTCAGATCGGAAATGCGCTTGACCTTGTCACGCAATTCTTCGCGTACGAGAAGTTTGTGGCTGAGCGGCGAAGATGTGCGGTCTGTCGCAATGATGATGGGCAGCTTTTGTTCAATACCGTTGAAGAAGCCGGCGGAAATGCCGCCTTCCACCACTTGCAAGCGATTGGTCGCGAGCAGCGAGATCACATTGGCAGACGCATCAAGGTCCTCGACCTCTACGTTAAGGCCCGCTGCCTTGTACCAGCCTTTGTCTATTCCTGTATAAACCGAGACATTGGCGACGGAGCGTACAGCGCCGATCTTGATCGTCTGTTCTTGCCCATACGCTGGCAAGACAAGAAGCGAGAGCGCGGTGGCGCAAGCCAGACCCTTGTAACTGATCATGTTCCCGACCCTTTCCAGTAATTAGCGGCAGCCCTGCAGTTTCGAGGCGGGATTGACGGCAGGAGGCGGCCCTAGCTTGGCGTTCGCATAGTCGATATATTCGCGCGTGAATATCTTTTCCGCCGGCTGTTCTTTTTTGACGATGCCAAGCTCCAGATAATATTTCTGCTGGTCCATCACGCTGTCCATGTGCACCGTGCCGTCCATGCTGCGACCGGTCCAGGGATTTTTCTCAAGCGCTTCTGCAGTGCGATCGAGCCCATTCTTGAGCGCAATTTCGATCATTTCCTTGCGATTGGCGCCACCATGGTATGCGGTGCAGTATTCACGCGTCGCGCGCATGTAAGCGACAAAAAAATCATACACCATCTGCTTGTTGGCTTTCGCCCATTCAGTGTTGATGAAAGCTGCGGCGATTGTCATCGGTGTGGGTCGCACGAGTTCGTCGACGCCTGCCATTTCGAAACCGAGACCTTGATCCACCATCTGCGCGCCGAAGGGGGGAATGTTGAGTGCGGCGTCCAGAGCGCCGTTTTTCAGCGCGGCGCCCATTTGTGGAAATGCGAGGGTCTTCAGCTCAATGTCCTTGAGCGTCATGCCTGCCGTATAGAGCATCTTGCCAAGTTCATAGGTCGTGACGGCAGCTATCGAATTGCTGCCGACGTTCATGCCGCGCAGGTCTGACAACTTCGTCACCTTGCCTTTGAGATCGGCGCGCACGACGAGATAATGATGGATGGGCGAGGACACGCGATCGGTGGCGATGATCATGGGCAGGCCCTGCTCGAGGCCGTTGTAGAAGCCTGCGGAAATGCCGCCTTCGATGATGGAGAGATCATTTTTGGCCAGCAGCGCCACCACATTGGCTGCCGAATTCATGAAACTGATGTCGACGTCGATGCCGAATTCCTTGAAATAACCCTTGTCCTTGGCAACATATGTGACAATGGCGCCGAACGACTGAACGGTTCCAAGGCTGATCTTCTTTTGGGCCTGCGCCTGCGAGCCAACGCCTATCGCCAGGGCGCACGGCAGCAAGATAGAGCCAAGTTTGAGTGCCTTTAGAATTCTCATCGTTCGCTCCTCCCAGATTGCCACCCATTTGGGTCTGCCTGAAGCCGATATATAGCGGCGGGTAGCGGTTGTCTCCCATTTTAAGACAGGCCGATATTGGGACAAGATCTCGACTCGTGGGCTTCTATGGTTTGCGGTGTGCAATTCTTCGGGTTAGAAGGCCGCGACAGGCACATTCAGGGCCCGCAAACCCGTCCCGGGAGGACTCATGAACCGCAGTACAGATCGTATTCTCACCACTCATGTCGGCAGCCTCCCGCGCCCGGCGTCGGTCATCGAGAATTTGCGCGCCAAACAGGCTGGCAAGCCCGTCGAACCCGCAGTACAGGCCAGAACCCTGGCCGAAGAAGTGAAGAAATCCGTCGGGGAGCAGAAGGCCATCGGCATTGATATCCCCAGCGACGGTGAATTCGGCAAGGGCATCAGCTGGTCACAATATGTGCTGGAGCGGATGAGCGGCTTCGAGCGTCGTCCCTTTGCTGGCGGCGGCAACACATTCAGGCGCGGCGCGGACCGGGCGAAATTTCCGGCGTTTTATGACGAAATGGATGGTTACGAAGGGGCAGCAGCCACGACGATGGATTCAATCTGCGTTGGTCCGCTTGCCTATACCGGACAGGCTGCCCTCAAACTCGATATCGACAACATGAAAGCCGCGATGGCGGCGGCCGGTGTCACAGAAGGCTTTTTGCCCGTGGCGTCGCCTACTTCGGTTATTCCCGATCGCAAGAACGAATATTACAAGAACGACGACGACCTGCTCCAGGCTATCGCCGAGGCCATGCGCACGGAATACAAGCAGATTGTGGATGCCGGATTGCTGGTGCAGCTTGACGATGCGCGCTTTGCCGTCACCTGGGACAGGATGCTGCCCGAAGTAAAACTCGGCGATTATCGCAAGTGGCTCGACCGCCAGGTCGAGGTCATCAATTACTCTCTCCAGGACGTGCCGGAAGAAATGGTCCGCTATCACGTCTGCTGGGGCAGCTGGCCGGGTCCGCACACCACCGATATCCCGATTCGGGACCTGCTCGACAAGATCTACGCCATCAAGGCCGGCTGCTACGTGATCGAGGGCGCAAACCCCCGCCATGAACATGAGTGGAAGGTATGGGGTGAGTACAAGCCGCCGAAGGACAGGATTCTGGCCACCGGCGTGATCAGCCATGCGACCAACATTGTCGAACATCCTGAACTGGTTGCCGAGCGCATCGTACGCATCGCCAAGCTGATCGGTCGCGAGAACGTGTTGGCTGGAACCGATTGCGGCTTTGCTCAGGGTCCGTACTATCGCCGGGTTCACCCCTCGGTGATGTGGGCAAAATTCGAGGCTCTGGCGCAGGGTACGGCAATCGCGTCGAAGGAATTGTGGGGGAAGTAAAGCTCGCCAGCTGACCCCGGCTGCGGCACTGCTGCCAGCCGGGGCAGGAGATCAGCGCTTTTTTCCTGTGTCACAGTGTGCTGAATTAGGGCGTTTGCGGGAAAGTTGTTGCCTGTTTTCCTTTGGCAAACGCGCAAAATACGCGCGGCATATTTGTAAACTGATCCAGTAGGTCCTGCCATGGCGCAATCTGAGTTCAACGTAAATCTGAATGGCGCCCGCGTGCTCATCACCGGCGCGTCATCAGGTATCGGTGAGCATTTTGCCCGCGTGGTGGCGGCTCATGGCGGACACGCGCTGATGTGTGCGAGACGCAAGGAGCGGCTTGATGATCTGGTGGCCGATATCTATCTTTCCGGCGGCCATGCCAGCGCCTTCTCCATGGATGTGCGCGACCGTGCTTCCGTCAGGCAAGCTGTTGAGGAAGCCTCGCTTGATGGCCCTGTCACCGCGCTGATCAACAATTCCGGCATCGCTCACGGCAACCCGCTCGAAAAAGAAAGCGATAGCGATTGGGATGATGTGATCGCGACAAACCTGACTGGCGCCCGAAACGTCGCGGTGGAAGTCGTCCGGCATATGATCGCCACGGAGAGCGGTGGCTCGATTGTCAACATCGCTTCCATTCTCGGCTTCCGGCAAGGCATGCACGTCAGCGCCTACGCGACTTCGAAAGCGGGCCTTGTGCAGCTTACGCGCCAGATGGCGCTGGAATGGGCGCGCTACAAGATTCGCGTCAACGCTATTGCGCCGGGCTATATCGATACGCCCATCAATGATGGCTATCTGAATTCGGAAGCGGGAACAGCGATGGTCAAGCGCATCCCCCAGCGCCGGATCGGCAAGCTCGCTGATCTCGATGGCCCCTTGTTGTTGCTGCTCAGCCAGGCATCCGCCTATATGACCGGGACTATTATCCCCGTGGATGGCGGACACCTGCTTACGCCTCTCTGAAAGGGTCTGAACCCCATGGATTTCGCGCTGCCGCCCGAATTTGAAGACATCAGGCTGCGTACCCGCGCCTTTGTCGACACGGAGATCCTGCCTCTGGAAGCAGATCGTGCGAATTTTGACGAGCACGAAAACATCAATCTCCCCTGTCTTGAAACAGTCCGGAAAAAAGCGAAGGCCGCAGGCCTCTGGGCGCCGCAATCGCCGAGGGAATTTGGCGGCATGCAATTGCCGATTGTTGCCTGGGCTGCGATGTATGAAGAGGCCAATCGCTCCATTTTCGGGCCGGTAGTCTTCAACTGCGCAGCGCCTGATGACGGCAACATGAGTGTTCTGGCAAAGGTGGCGACCCCAGCGCAGAAAGAACGCTGGTTGCGGCCTATCGTTGAGGGCCGTGTGCGCTCTGCCTTTGCGATGACAGAGCCGCATCCCGGTGGCGGCTCTGATCCCACGATGATCCGCACACGTGCGGAAAAGACAACGACGGGCTGGCGTATTTTCGGCCATAAATGGTTCATCACCGGCGCAGGCGAGGCTTCACACTTCATCTTGCTCGCACGCACGTCGAACGACACGCGCAAGGGACTCACGGCGTTCCTGTTTCACAAGGACCAGCCGGGCTGGCGCATTATCCGGCGTATTCCGATCATGGGGCCGGAAGAACACGGCGGACATTGCGAAATCGAGTTTGATGGCCTTGAGGTGGACGACGACAATGTCCTGATGGGCATCGGCGACGGATTGAAGATGACGCAGATCAGACTTGGCCCCGCAAGGCTCACCCATTGCATGCGCTGGCTCGGGCTGTCCAAGCGCTGCGTCGAGATCGCCTCGGCCTATGTGGGTGAACGCCATGCCTTCGGCAAACGGCTGGGCGAATATGAGAGCATCCAGATCAAGCTCGGCGAACTCGCCCATGCCATCGATATCGGGCGTTTGCTGGTGATGCGGGCTGCATGGAAACTCGATC
>CAMDKB010000251.1 GCA_945901195.1 Rhizobium sp. Q54 | reverse complement strand
CTTGCGCCGGCGATATAGCCGGGCATGGCCAGTGGAAAGACGATGCGTCTGAAGAGACGAAATCCCGATGACCCCAGATTCTGCGCCGCCTCTTCCATTGAGCGGTCGATATTGGCGAGGGAAGCCGAGACATTGAGCAGGATGAACGGGAAGTAGTGAATCGCCTGCAGGAAGATGACGCCGTTCAGTCCTTCCATGAAGGGGATGTTGATGTCGAACCAGTCACCGAGCACAAGGTTCACGCTGCCGTTTCGGCCGAACAGCAATTGCATGGCGACCGCGCCCGCAAAGGGCGGCATGATCAGCGGCAGGACGCCGAGTGTCTGGACCAAGATGGCGCCGCGAAATTCAAAACGCATGGTGATATAGGCGAGCGGCATGGCAAACAGCGTCGCCAGCACCACTGACATCGCTGAGACCCAAAGCGAGTTCATCAGTGAGCGCCTGAAGAGATCGTTGCGGAAGAAATCCGCAAAATTGACCAGCGTCAGCGCCCCGCTCTGCGGATCCTTGAAGGCGACATAGATCACCGTCGCCACGGGCACGATAAGAAACACTATCAGCAGCGTAAAGCAAAACGAAGCCAGAACTGCACGGCCGAGCGCCGGCGGCGGCTTGAGGGTGGCAGGGGTGGCGGCGAGAGTCATGGATTGGCCAGCATAGCGGTCCTTACCACTTTCCCCGGGGCGCGCGGCGTGCGAACCTGCGGTCCAGAACTCAATGGCCCGGCAGGATCCCGGAGCCCCTTTGGTTTCCAGGGTAGCGAGAAAGCGTGGGTCACCGGGCCAACTTCAGCGCTTCTTCCGCCTTCGCCTGCGCCTGCGCGTATTTCTCGCGCGACAAGGCTGACCATTTTTGTTCGAGCTCCGCCTGCCGCGGCGCCTTGTCCTTTCCGCCGGCGCCCTTGAAGGCTGCCGCAAGATCGGGGCTTTTCGCTTCGTCCGCCGTCACTGGCATGGCCGAGATCAGCGCCCGCGCTTCCTCGATCAGCTTGCGGCCCTGCGTATTATCCTTCTTGGCCAGCGCGGCTTCCGAGTCGTGAATCGCCTTGATCGCCTTCTTCAACGGTTCGTGGTTGAACGTGATGAGCTGGTCGAACAGCGTGCCAACGGCGCTATAGCGCGCGCCCGACAACTCCACGTCGAACCGGAAGCCCGGCAGGCCGACACCGCCCTTGAACGGATTGGGATACCCCTCCGGCGCCTTCGCATAGATTGCAGGATTGACCGGCAGGCGCGAAATCGCCTTGTCGAGCAAGATTTCCTGTCCTTCGGGCGACAGCGTAAATTCCACAAAGGCCTTCGCCGCCGCCATGTTCGGCGCATTCTTCACGACACCTATGTTCGCAGGCGCCACGGTCGAAACCGTGGGATAAACAAATTTCACCGGAAAGCCCGCCGCTTTCGCCGAGAAGGCGAAGAAATCGATGACGACCCCCAGGCCCACCTGACCGGAGTTGACGGCATCCGGAACGCCGAAGGAACGGTCGGTGATGGAACGCATGTTGCCGGTGACAGCCTTGACCGTCGACCAGCCCTTGTCCCAGCCTTCGCCCTGCAGGATCGTCTCGATCGTGAGGTGAGTGGTACCCGAACGCGAAGGCGCGGTGATCATGGAATGGTTGTAATAAACCGCCTTGGCGAGATCGATCCACTCCTTCGGCTCGGGCAGGCGATTGGCGCGCAGATAGCGCTCGTTCCACATGATGCCGTAGCCGGAAGCGGCGAACCCGAAATAGGCATTATCCTTGTCATTGATGTCATACGGACCGATTTTCAGCGCAACACCGGGCGCCTCGGGCCTGAAGGATTCCAGCAGTCCGGCCTTCTTCAGCACCTCAAAGGCATCTGGCGCAGACGCCCAGAAGATGTCCGTCTGGTTGTTGCTGCGGGTTTCCTCGACGATGCGGACGCCGGCATTGGTATTGCGATTCTGCATGTCGATATTGACGCCCGGATACCTTTTCTCGAAGGCGCGCTTGAAGGGGTCGGTCACATCCTTGGCGAATGAGGTGATGACATTGACCTTGCCCGTGACCTGCTGGGCATGCGCGCTGCCGGGAAGAACGAGCCCAATCAAAGCGATAGCGGAAACGGTCGCAAGAATTGTCCTGAACATGAAATTCCCTCCGACGCGGCAGGCAGAACCCGCACCAGACTATAATTAGAGGGGAATAGCCGCCATGTCATGTCGGGTTTGCCGCAGGGCGGGCAGGCGAGCACCGAATCCTGTTTGAGAAGGGGAGCTGGGGACCGCCGTTCCCCGGGGGGTTCCCTTCCCGGGGAATCTCGTCTAATCAGGCGCAACTTTCGAGACGGACGCTGCCGCTCGAATGCCCCAAAAGGGTTTTCCGACCCATCAGGGTTTTCATGAGGACGCGCTCCGGCCTTTCTGGCCAGTCACGCGGCCTTTTTTTGTGCGCGGCGCAGCCCCCTGCCCCGGCCCGCCGGGCAGGAACCATAACGGACGATCATGCCCAGACGGACAGACATCGAAACAGTTCTGATCATCGGCGCCGGCCCGATCATTATCGGCCAGGCGTGCGAGTTTGATTATTCCGGCACGCAGGCCTGCAAGGCCTTGCGCGAAGAAGGCTACAGAATCGTTCTGGTCAATTCCAACCCGGCCACGATCATGACTGATCCCGACATGGCCGACCGAACGTATGTCGAACCGATCACGCCGGAAATTGTAGCCAAGATCATCGAGGCTGAACGCGGTGACCGATCCAAGGGGTTTGCCCTGTTGCCGACGATGGGCGGGCAGACCGCGCTTAACTGCGCCCTTTCGCTTGATCGCATGGGCGTCCTGGAAAAATTCGACGTGGAAATGATCGGCGCGAAGGCTGCGGCCATCGACATGGCCGAGGATCGCGAACTCTTCCGTGAGGCAATGAAACGCATCAACCTGGACACCCCGCGTTCCCGCCTTGCCAACGCATCCGATCTGAAGAAGCAGGACAAGGAAGATTACCTGTCCCGCCGCAAGATGATCGAGGATGCACATACGAGCACGCCTGCCGCAGAGCGCGCCAGAGCGCTCGAAGCTTTTCAGCGCGAATGGGACGCCAAAGAGCCCGAGCGCAAGCGCCGGTATGTCTCCAAGGGACTGACCGAGGCGCTCGATGCCATGAGCGACATCGGCCTGCCTGCCATCATCCGCCCCTCTTTCACCATGGGCGGCACAGGCGGCGGCATTGCCTACAATCAGGCCGAGTTCATAAATATCATCCAGAGCGGCCTCGACGCTTCCCCGACAACCGAGGTCCTGATCGAAGAAAGCGTTCTGGGCTGGAAGGAATATGAGATGGAAGTCGTCCGCGACAAGGCGGACAATTGCATCATTGTCTGTTCCATCGAGAACATCGACCCGATGGGCGTGCACACCGGTGATTCCATTACGGTTGCCCCGGCGCTGACCCTCACCGACAAGGAATACCAGATCATGCGCGACGCCTCGCTGGCGGTGTTGCGTGAGATCGGCGTAGAGACCGGCGGCTCCAATGTGCAATTCGCGGTCAATCCGGAAAACGGCCGGATGATCGTCATCGAGATGAACCCGCGCGTGTCTCGCTCTTCGGCTCTGGCTTCGAAGGCCACCGGCTTCCCTATCGCAAAAGTTGCAGCAAAACTCGCAATTGGCTACACTCTCGATGAAATCGCCAACGACATAACCGGCGGCGCAACACCGGCCTCCTTCGAGCCGACGATCGATTATGTCGTCACCAAAGTACCGCGGTTTGCCTTCGAAAAATTCCCCTCGACCGACCGGCAGTTTAACGTGCTGACAACGTCGATGAAATCCGTCGGCGAAGCCATGGCCATCGGCCGCACCTTTGCTGAATCCTTGCAGAAAGCCTTGCGGTCGCTGGAGACAGGTCTCTCGGGTCTCGACGAACACGAGATTGAAGGGCTCGGCCAGGGCGATGACATGAACGTACTTCGCGCGGCGCTGGGGACCCCGACATCCGAACGCCTGCTGGTCGTGGCTCAGGCCATGCGCATGGGCATGGGCGTTGAGGAAATCTATCAGGCCTGCAAGATAGAACGCTGGTTCCTGGAGCGGATCGGCGAAATCATCGCGCTGGAAAACAAGGTTCGCAAACACGGCCTGCCGCAGGACGCCGTCAACCTGCGCACTTTGAAGGCAGCCGGCTTTTCCGACAACCGTCTCGCTTCGCTGGCCGGGGTGGAAGACGAGGATGTTTTCAAATTACGCCATGCGCTTGATGTGCGCCCTGTCTTCAAGCGCATCGACACCTGCGCGGCCGAATTTGCCTCACCGACGGCGTATATGTACTCAACCTACGAAACGCCGTTTGCCGGCGTGCCCCAATGCGAATCGCGTCCATCTGACCGCGAGAAAATCGTCATTCTCGGCGGCGGCCCCAACCGTATCGGTCAAGGCATCGAGTTCGACTATTGCTGTGTCCATGCCTGCTTTGCACTGACCGAAGCCGGGTATGAAACGATCATGATCAACTGCAACCCGGAGACCGTATCGACTGATTACGATACCTCCGACCGGTTGTATTTCGAGCCTCTCACCTCTGAAGACGTGCTGGAAATCCTCACCAAGGAAAAGGAAAACGGCACGCTGAAAGGCGTCATCGTGCAATTCGGTGGCCAGACGCCCCTGAAACTTGCCGACGCCTTGCAACAGGCGGGCATACCCATTCTCGGCACATCGGTTGATTCCATCGATTTGGCCGAAGATCGCGACCGCTTCAAGCGCCTGCTCGACAGACTTGGTCTGAAACAGCCCAAAAACGGCATCGCCTATTCGGTTGAGCAATCGCGCCTGATTGCCGCCGAACTCGGCCTGCCCCTGGTTGTTCGCCCTTCATATGTGCTGGGTGGACGCGCAATGGCGATTATACGCGACGAAGCCGCATTTCAGGATTATCTGCTCGGCACTTTGCCATCCTTGATCCCGGCCGACGTTAAGTCGCGCTATCCCAATGATAAGACGGGCCAGATCAACACTGTGCTGGGCAAGAACCCGCTCTTGTTCGACCGTTATCTGTCCGATGCTATCGAGGTCGACGTTGATTGCCTGTGCGACGGCAAGGATGCATTCATTGCCGGCATCATGGAGCATATCGAGGAAGCCGGTATTCACTCCGGCGATTCGGCCTGCTCTCTGCCGCCCCGCTCGCTGACGCCCGAAACCGTCGCCAGACTGGAAGAACAGACCAAAAAAATGGCGCTGGCGCTGAACGTCGGCGGCCTGATGAATGTCCAATACGCACTCAAGGACGGCGATATCTACGTCCTCGAAGTGAACCCACGCGCCTCGCGCACAGTTCCTTTTGTCGCCAAGGTTATAGGGACACCGATTGCCAAGATTGCCGCACGCATCATGGCTGGAGAAAGCCTCGCTTCCTTCAACCTGAAGCCATTCACCCTCGGCCATGTCGGCGTGAAGGAAGCCGTATTCCCCTTTGCACGTTTCCCGGGGGTCGACACAGTTCTGGGTCCAGAAATGCGCTCGACAGGCGAAGTGATCGGCCTTGACCGCAATTTCGACATTGCCTTCGCCAAGAGCCAGCTCGGCGGCGGCACGAAAGTGCCAACAGGGGGGACCGTCTTCGTCTCCATTCGCGATGCCGACAAGCCCAAGATTTTGGAAACGGCCCGGATGCTCACTAATATCGGGTTTTCCATCGTGGCCACCGGCGGCTCGGCAAAATACTTTGAAAGCAACGGCGTACCCGCCAAGCGCATCAACAAGGTCTCCGAGGGCAGGCCCCACATTGTCGACGCCATCAAGAACGGAAATATTCAACTGGTCTTCAATACGACCGAGGGCGCGCAGGCGCTGTCGGATTCCATGTCGCTCCGGCGCGCCGCCCTGCTTCATAAAGTGCCGTATTATACGACACTTGCTGGAGCCATCGCGGCCGCGCAGGGAATCCGGGCCTACCGGGCCGGCGACATGGAGGTCAGGGCGCTTCAGGATTATTTTGTTGCCTAGCTTGCATCACGCGGGCGTGTAACTATGTGCTGATTTCGGGATTGACGGAGGCTCCCCGGTGATTTTCCATGAGTGTGGCGAATATAGCCGCTGGGAGCGCCCGATCCAGAGTTAAGCCAGGAACATCCTTTGCCGCCAGAAGACATTGGCGGCTTGGCCGTTTATTTGCGATACAGTCAAGTCGAGACACGAAAGAGAGCGAAATGGACAAGGTTCCGATGACCGGCGCGGGCTATCAAGCGCTCGAAGCTGAGCTCAAGCATCGTCAGCAAGTGGAACGCCAGCGTATCATCGCGGCGATATCAGAAGCGCGTTCGCATGGCGATCTGTCCGAAAATGCTGAATATCATGCAGCGAAAGAAGCCCAGAGCCACAACGAAGGCCGAATCGCCGAGCTCGAAGACAGGATTTCACGCGCTGAAGTGATTGATGTATCCAAGCTCACCGGCGACAGCGTGAAATTCGGCGCCACTGTCACGTTGATCGACGACGACACCGAAAAGGAAATCAAGTACCAGATCGTCGGCGAGAACGAAGCCGATGTAAAATCCGGCAAGGTCTCCATCACATCGCCCATCGCCCGCGCGCTCATCGGCAAGAAAAAGGGCGATGCCATCGAGGTGAACACCCCTGGTGGCGGCAAGAGCTATGAGGTGTTAAAAGTGGCGTTCATCTAGCACTACTTTGGCAGATTGTGCTCGACGGGTTCGGCGAGGAGTTTCTCACAATGTGGACAGCGCCTGGGTGGCGGCCGAGTGAAGAGGTCGAGGATGGCTTGCCTGATGGCCGGCATGGTCGGTTGTGGCGGTGGCCCTCCGACT
>CAMDKB010000250.1 GCA_945901195.1 Rhizobium sp. Q54 | reverse complement strand
GTCCGGAAGTGCGTCAGTTCTACAATCTGGAGAAGATGTGGAGCGGCGATCGCCCGATTGAATCGGCGGGCAAGGAACGCGCGAGCTAGGTTCCGGAGCCGCGTGTGCGAATAGTCCTTGCTGTTGTCGGGCGGCTTAAGGCCGGGCCTGAACGGGAGTTGTCGACGCGATATCTTGAGCGTGCTCAGGCAGCTTGTCGGCAAGTGGGCATCACAGCAGTTGAAATTCGCGAATTCGAGGAAAGCCGGGCGCGCCGCCCGGAGGACCGGAAAGCCGGCGAGGGTGAGGCTATTGCGGAGCTACTCAACAAGGGGGGGCGGCTCATCGTGCTCGACGAACGCGGCAAGTCACTCACCAGTGAAGCTTTCGCTCAGGATGTGGCGACCGCTCGTGACAGTGCATCTGGCGCCTATGTGATCGCAATTGGGGGCCCGGATGGCGTCGATGAGGATCTACGCAGCAAGGCTGCCATTGTGCTCTCCTTTGGGGCGATGACCTGGCCGCACCAGATGGTCCGCGTCATGGCGCTGGAGCAGATTTACCGGGCGGTGACCATTCTTTCGGGCCATCCGTACCACCGCGCCTGACTATTTCCGAGCCAACTATCACCAGAACCAATGACCCTGAGCTGAGCTGAGGGTAACACTCACTTAAGCAATGTTTACTAGAATTAGGGACTCACAATCCATCTTCTGGAGCAGGTCCCGATGAGTAGCGCTGACACTACTCCTGCGCCACGGTCGCAGGGACTGGCGTTTTTGGGCCTCAACTTGTCCTGGTTGTTGCTGGCCTGGGTTCTCGCGCTGGCAGCCTGGGTGAGAATGGGGCAGTTGCAAAGCAGCGACGTGGGCTGGCTCCTGTCTACCGCTGAATGGATGCTGGATGGACGGCGCGCCTCTGTTGATTTTTTTGAGGTCAATCCGCCAGGCTCTACACTGATTTATGTCCCAGCTGTTATGTTGGGACGGCTCATCAGGCTCAGCCCGGATTTGATGAACCAGCTCCTCGTCTTCGCGTTGGCAATGGCTGTTGCTTGGCTTGCAGCTAGCCGATTTGCTCCGGCCATCGCTGAAAAAGATGCCCGGCTCAAATTCATGGCCGGGCTACTAGTCGTTTTTCTGATCCTTCCATCGCACGCGTTTACTCAGCGTGAGCACATCGGTTCGCTTTGTCTGATGCCGTGGCTGGCTATCGCTGCTACGCGCGAGCGTCCGGCAAGTGTTCTCCTCCGTCTTGCCGCAGGTGTAGGCTTCGGCTGCGCTGGCATCGCCAAACCGCATCTTGTTCTCATTCCCCTGGCGGTGCTGGCCTTTGAATTTTTTCGCGTTCGTTCGTTAAAAGCTTTTGCACATGAAGTCTTTTGTGTTGAAAACATAGCGGCGGGCTTGGTGTTATTGACCTACGCCGCTGCAATCGTTTTCGTGTTCCCCGAATTTTTGAGCACCGTTTTGCCGCGTGTAGTCGATGTTTATCTGCCTGTAAGAAAAAATATCTTCTATCTCTTGTGCTATGCCGGCGTATGGATTTGTTTGCTTTTGTGCGTGTTGTCATTTGCGCTTAAGAAAGCGGCGCCTGTTTTGTCTCGCTCTGCCGATGTCTTTATGGTCGCCTCCATCGGAGGCGTCTTTATCTACGTGATTCAAGCCAAGGGACTTTACTATCATATCTATCCCGCAGTCGCATTTGGCTCCATCACTTTCATGCTGCGTCTTGCCGGCGGAGCTTATGAGTCGCAAAAGCCCATTGTGCGCCTGTGCCTCTCTGCTTTGGCAGTGTTCTGCGTTTTTCTTGGTTACATCTATTTCGATACGAGAAATTCAGCTGAGATCCGGGCTACAGTCCATGAAATCGAAAAGATCGATCCTTCGCCGCGCATTCTGATGATTAGCGGCGATCTTGAAACGGGTTTTCCAGTAACTCGGCTGACCCATGGGACTTGGGTCCAGCGTCAGCCTTTCCTCTGGATGGCTTACGGCGCCTATAAAATAGCCTACGATACTGCGCCGAACGCCACACAGCGTGAAATGCTCAATCGATATATTGCGCTGGAGAGGAAAATACTTGCTGAAGATATCATTAATGGAAAACCAACCATAATACTAATCGAAGGAAATCGTGCGTTCGACTGGAAAAATTGGGCGGAAGAAGACCTAAAAATATCCAATCTGTTGAAAGAATATCGCGTGGCTTCGGTCTCCGATTGGGTGACTATCTTGCAAAAGCGTTGAGGTTCGATAACTCAATCATCCAGGACGCTTAACGGAAATTTCAATGTTCTGCGGCACGCTAAGCAAACCTCAGATGAGATTTTGGGATATACGCGTCATCAGTATCGAGACGTAACCACAATCGACAAAACGGAATTTCAGTATGGCCTCCTCCGCACTTCGTGTCTCGATTGTCGCGCCGACTTTCAATGAAAGCCGAAACGTTGCCGCCTTCGTGTCCCGCATCGATAAGGCGATGGGTGAAACGTCCTGGGAGGTCATTTTTGTCGATGACGACAGCGAAGACGGCACATGGCACTACGCGAAGAAGCTATCAGAACGCGATTCCCGCGTGCGCTGTTTGCGGCGAATTGATCGCCGGGGCCTCGCGGGAGCTTGTATCGAAGGTGTTTTGAGTTCATCGGCAAACTTCATCGTTATCGTGGATGCCGACTTGCAGCACGATGAAGCCATCATTCCGGAAATGCTAACGCATCTTGAGGCTGATACAGCCGATCTGGTCATCGGTACGCGGATCGTCAAACCCGAGACGGAAGATGCAGGCTTTTCAAAACAACGAGTCCGCGCAAGTCAGATTGCAACCCGCCTGGCGACAGCGTTTCTTGGCACAAAAGTCACCGATCCCATGAGTGGCTTTTTTGCGATGCGGCGTGAATCCTTTGAAAATATTGCGCCGCGACTCTCGACATCCGGTTTCAAGATTTTGCTCGATATCCTGGCCTCGTCGTGGCCGCCCTTGCGTGTTCAGGAAGTGGGCTTTCACTTCCGTTCGCGCAATGATGGTGAATCCAAATTTGACATGCGGGCGATGCTCGATTTTGGCAGCCTGCTCGTCAACAAGGCGACTGGCGGCATGGTGCCCGCGCGCTTTGTTCTGTTTGGCCTTGTGGGTGGCCTCGGTGTTTTTGTGCATCTGGCAGCGCTGCGGTTTTCATTCGGCACCGGGGAGGTCACTTTCACCGAAGCTCAAGCGATTGCGACCTGTATCGCGATGACTTCGAACTTTTTCATCAACAACATGCTCACCTACCGCGACATGAAATTGCGTGGGGTTGCGGCGATGACTGGCCTTGTGAAGTATTTCCTGCTCTGCGGCCTCGGCTCCATTGCCAACGTGGGTATGGCCAGCTGGCTGTTTGGCGTGAACGGATCCTGGTGGCTGGCCGGCACTGCCGGCGTGATCGTTGGTTCGGTGTTCAATTATTCGATGAGCTCGGCCTTCGTATGGCGGCGTAAGCCGCGCCAGACTTTCGTCCCTTCAGCTGCAATAGCCAGCCTTGAACACGTCGCGAACTGAGGTTGCAGGCAATGGTGGATGGGTTCCACCTCTCATGCGGTGCTGCTCAGATCACGCGAATGTATAAATATCCTGTTCCTGCGAGAGCCCGCGCAACGTGGCTTTTCCGACGCTTTGCAAGCCTTCCGCAGAACCAATACTGTTGACTGTGCCTGCTCCAATCAACACACCGGATTCCACATCGCGGGCCAGCGACTGCAGGCGGGCGGCTCGATTCACGGCTTCACCGTGGGCGGTGTAATCGAGCTTTGCGCGGCCGCCGACATCGCCGACAGTAGCAAACCCGGTGTCGACGCCGATACGTGTTCGCCCAAACCCTAATTCAATCTGCCGATCCTGCTGCTGGTATTCTCTTGTGGCCTGGTAGATTTCGCGCGCACAACGGACCGCGCGTTGCGCGTGGTCTGGTTGATCCAGAGGCATGTTGAAAAATACATGCACGGCATCGCCGACGATCTTGTCAACCATGCCACCATGTTCAACCGCGATTTTTGCGATCATCTCAAAATAATCGTTGAGAGTTGCAATCAGCAAGGCGGGCGGCGTGCGTTCGCCAAAAGATGTAAAGCCCTCAAGATCAGTAAACAGGGCGGTGACTTCTCGCCGCTGGGCTTCAATACGAAGCAGTTGCGGATTGCGCGCCAGAATTTCAACTACAGCCGGCGCGAGATACCGCGCGAATCTTGCTTCGACAAGGGTGCGATTGGCGCGGACCCGGTTATGCACAGAGGCGCTCGCGGTGGCTGCTGCAAATGCAGTTGTAGCCAACGCTGGCAATATGTCGATCAGAATGGTCGCGTGAAGAAAGACCGCTGCGCTGAGGCCTACGCAGGCGAGGGCAAGGACGGACACGGCGAGCGCAACGAATAATGGCGACAAGAAAATTGCGGCTGTTGTGGCGACAATGCCTGCTACGATAGCCAAAGTGTATTCGCTCCAGGGCGCATAAAGTATGCGTTGCGGTGCGGTTCCCGAGAGTATTTGATCTACGGATTGCGTTTGAACCTGCAATGTTGAAATCGCGCCCTGAACGGCTCCGGGCAAATATGCACCCGCTTCAGGTGCTGAGCTGCCTATCAATACAATCGTGTTTTCACCAATATTTGTTAGTGCGCCCTCCAGCGCCTTCCATGCAGGTACGATGTGGGCGCGCCAAAAATCCGGCTTGCGAGGATACAACCGCAAAAGACTGTCGCGCGATGTCGCGATCTTGTAACGGCCAATTTCAAGCTGGCGAGCATTGCTGTCGATGCCGACAGTACTCGCGCCTTCTGCACTTCTAACAGTTTCCAATGCAAAGCCGGAGTACACCGCGCCCGCGCCTTTTTCTGTAACGTCGAACAATAACGGAATGTGGCGGAGCCTGCCGTCTATATCAGTATCAAGCGAGAGCAGGCCGAGGCCTGCAGCAGCATCTGCAGCTTGCAAGGGAGGCCCCAAAAGGCCGCCGATACGGACGGGGGCCAGATCAATGGGATTGTCATGATTGGCCGCCAACACCAAGGGCGCATATTTGACTGCCGATGGTCGTTCGGAAATGCCAAGGCCAAGAACAACCGGGATTCCCTTGTCTATCGCGGCAGAAAATGCAGCATCGTCATCTGGAAAAGTCTTTGCGATTTCTAAAAGATCGCTCCTGCCCTCCTGATTTGCAATTCGGGAAATGACGCTGCGCGACCCGTTGCGATCCTGCCCCTCCATCAGGATATCCATAGCGATGGCACGAGGGCGCTCATGTGCGACTTTTTCGATCAATGCAGCGATTTGGGCACGCTGCCATGGCCATGCGCCGAGCTTTTCAAGGCTGGCGCTATCTATATCGATCGCGATGATATCCGTTGCCGGCCCGCTGCGCGGAAAGGCGATCATGTAACGATCAAACAAACTTTCGCGCGCAGCAAAGGCCAGCCCTCCGGGGTTAGCCATGAAAAGGGCGAGCACCAGCGCTATCGACAATAGACCCGTGAAAATCGCCTCGCGTTGGCCTTCAACCGGGCGCATGATCTGCACCCTCCGATTCGAATGAAAGCCTGTTTTCGTCGTATATGAAAAGTGCTCCCCGGCGTTCGAATACGCCCGCGCGTTCGAGCTCCTGCAAAGCGCCATTGATCTTGGGGCGGCTGGCGCCAAGCACGGTTGCAAGCGCGCTTTGTGACAAGGGAATAGACACAGATCGCTTTCCGCCGTCGCGGTCATGCCCGTGTGCACGTCCGTGCGCCATGATGAAGCGGGCAAGACGTCGGCGCAAAGAATATAACGCTATACCTTCCAACTGATCGGTGGTCTCGCGCAATCGCTGGCAAAGTTTGCGGGCGATATCGAGCAAAAAGGCTGGGTTCTGCGACAATATATCGTCAAAACGGGCACGAGGGAGAAACGCTGTTCGCGCGCTGGAAGAAACGACCCGGGCGGAAGCAGAACGGGGTCCGCCATCAAGCGCTCCGATTTCACCGAAAATTTCACCCGCGCCAACGTCGCGCAAAGTGAGTTCTCCGCCCTCCGAAGTCGCTAATCCCAGCCGGATCGCGCCGTCCGCAACCACATAGAAGCCATCGGAAGCGTCACCGGCGGAGAATAACAATTCCCCGGTTTGCCAGTTCCGCTCAATCATCGCTTTGGCCATGGTATCAATGGCGCCAGCGCTCGCTGTTCGAAAGAAGGCGGATCTGGACAAGGTCCCAGTTAAAATGTCATCTGGAATTGCTGCGGGCATGGGATGCCAATCGGTTCAATGGACAGACGCCAGGGGCGCCCGGCTCCCCAGATATATGATAGAATTATGCGTCCGTCACACTGGCGTTGTCTTGCGGTGGTCTCTGTCCGATCTCGCCCTTCCTCTTTTCAGATCAGGCGTGAGTTCCCGTGCCTAAAGCCAGGTGGCATGCACATCCAGCGCAGAATGTGAACACACAAGCAGATCGCCTCACGCCACCACCTTGAAATCCGCTCTTACCGGCGTGCCCACATCGAAGATGGCGACGAGTACGGAAGAACTTCCGCCGCCATTGCCATCCGCGTCGTAGATCAGCTGGTGGTTTACGGTGTTGTAGACAAAGCGCTCGGTGGCGTTGGAGAACGCGCCTGTGCCATTTGCGGTGAACTGGCCTGCGGTGAGCGCGTTGCCCGCCAAAAGCCCCGGCAAATTGCGCGACGGAGACTTCCAAAAAAACCATCGCGGCGCGAGGCCTCCTGTGGGGATAGAAACTGTTGCGCTATCCTGGCTGCAGGAAGGGAGCGGCCGTCTACTTTTTGGTGGCGAGTGACCCCGTAAAAAAACATGGCCCATGGGTTGTTGCGTACTTGAGAGTGGTGACGCCTTTGG
>CAMDKB010000249.1 GCA_945901195.1 Rhizobium sp. Q54 | reverse complement strand
ATCACGAGCTGCCATCGGCTGAACACTCTTGCGGTCACCGGGACCAATCAAGCCTGCGATGTACGCAGGGCAAAGCCTCATCCGGGTCTTGTGCCGCAAAGCCGCCAGGAATGGCGCCAGCCAAACCTGCAGATCGCCACGCCAGTCCTCTGCCATCGCCAGCCTCCCATAAAGCTGGCTCCCCATGAATCAGGAAAATCGCTCCTTGGGAATCGAGAAATCACATTTCTACCAAAGTAGTGCTAGTGCCGCTTTTCATCCCCAGATCGCGGGCGGCGGCACCGTAGGACCACAATTCATCCGTGATGATTCGATCAGGGACGAAGGCGTCTTTCTTCAACTGATTCCGCATGTCCGTTCGGCCTATCCCGATTTACTCGTGTTCTGCGTGCCACCCAGGACGCTGTCGCTGCCGCGCCGGCCAATCCCAAGGTTGTCGGCAGCCACGAAATAAGTAAAATCACCCAATAGGAGCTGAGGCTGATGGGGCTGGCAAACCAGAATCCAAGGCGCACGAGGTAATAGGTCGCGATATAACCGCCCGCAACAGCTCCCAGAATAGCAAACGCGCGCAGGTCGCGCCGTCTGTTGTCCGCTGTGGAGATGTTTTGGGAAGCTCGCCGGTCATCGATGAAATGCTTCGCGATAAAGGCGATGATGGCACCAGCTGGCAAAGCGATTGCGGGGCCGATGATGAAAGCTAGCGCCATTGAGCCGCCGCCGTCGCGATCTTGGACTCCCAAGAAATTCCATGCCGTCGTCGTTCCCGCGAGAACGGCAATATAGACGGCAATTGTTGCAACGAAGAAAATCGCCAGCCAGATGATGAATTTTCGAAACATGACAGGGTCTGCTTTCTGACAGTGGCATTGTTAGTCATCTCTCTTTGCAACCTATCCTAACGCTTCCAGATTTTTGACGTTGAATGTCTGCCCGAAAGCGATTTCTTTGAACATTTCCATGATTTAACAAAGAATTTTTGAGGCTACCGACTTGAGCCACTCGTCGAGTTTGGACCATCGCCGTCTCCCTGAAATATTGCGAACAGCTATGGCGACAGCCTTTTTCTGACCCACGAGAACTACCAGACGTTTTCCCCGGGTGACCCCCGTGTAGAGCAAGTTCCGCTGCAACATCGTGTAATGCTGGGTCATTATCGGGATCACGATGGCGGGATATTCTGAACCCTGGCTTTTGTGAATTGTCGCGGCATAGGCTGGGACGAGCGTGTCAAGTTCGCCAAAGCCATAAACGACAGCGCGGCCGTCAAAGCTCGCGGTCAGCTCGCTGGTGTCGGGATCGACGTCATCGACGTAGCCGATGTCGCCGTTGTAAACTTCTTTGTCGTAGTCGTTCTCGATCTGCATCACCTTGTCGCCAGGCGCGAAGGTCCAGCCAAAGCGTTCGACCTTTCGCTCGCCAGCCGGGTTTAGCGCCTTTTGTAATTCTACATTGAGAGATCTGGCACCGACTCCGCCACGGTTCATTGGGCACAGCACCTGGATGTCGCGGATTGGATCAAGACTGAAACGGTGAGGGATTCGCGTCCGCACCAACTCTATAATCCGTTGCACGGCAGTTTCTGGATCGTCGGCCTGCACAAAATAAAAGTCGCTCTCGCCTTCGGGTTTTGTGAGGTCAGGGATCGAGCCCTGGTTGATCTTGTGCGCGCTGGTGATGATCCGGCTTTGCGCTGCCTGTCGGAACACCTCGGTGAGACGGACGACAGCGACCGCGCCAGACGAGATAATGTCGGCCAATATCTGGCCGGGGCCAACGGAGGGCAATTGATCGATGTCACCGACAATCAGCAGCGCTGCGTTGTCGGGCGCCGCCTTCATCAATGCCTGCATGAGCATCACATCTACCATTGAGGTCTCGTCGACAACCAGCAGATCACATTCGAGTGGGTTCTCTGTGTTGCGCTTGAACCCACCTGCCTTCGGATCCACCTCAAGTAGCCGATGGATGGTCTTGGCCTCAAAGCCTGTCGCCTCGGTCATCCGCTTGGCGGCGCGCCCGGTTGGTGCGCAGAGAAGCAGGTTGATACCTTTGGCGCTTAGGATTCGCAGGATCGAATTCACGATGGTAGTCTTTCCAACGCCGGGGCCGCCGGTAATGACAAGAATTTTCGATTTTAACGCCAAACGAATGGCAGCAGCCTGGCTCTCCGCCAAAGAGAGGCCAGTCTTTTGTTCAACCCAGGGCAGCGCCTTCTCCGCGTCTATGAATTGCCAAGGCAGCTTGCCACTAGCCAGGGTTGTCAGTCGCTCGGCAATAACCTGTTCGGCTCTATAGAGACCGCTCAGAAATACGCATGGCGTTGCGCCGACGCTTGCCGCGATCACCGTGCCCTCGGACAATTCGAAATCCAGTGCCGTCTGAACCAGCTCCTGCGATATCTCCAGCAAATCGACGGCAAGCGGAACAAGTTCCAAGGTTGGCAGGCCACAATGGCCATCGTCCATGGCTTCCGTCAGAGCAAAGGAGATACCGGCTCGAACCCGGATCATCGCGGTTTTCTCGATGCCGAGCTTCATGGCGATTGCGTCGGCGGTCTTGAACCCGATGCCCCGAATGTCCCGCGCCAGCCTGTAGGGGTTTTCGGTCATCACCTGAACGGCGTCCGAGCCGTAGGTCTTGTAAATACGCACTGCGCGCGCCGTGCCAACCCCGTTGCTATGCAGGAAGACCATGATCTCTCGAATGATTTTCTGTTCAGCCCAGGCATCCGTAATGCGTTTGGCGCGGAATGTGCCTATGCCGGTGACTTCTCTTAGCCGTTCTGGATTGACTTCGATGATGTCGAAGACCTTATCGCCGAAAGCCTGAACCATTTTCTTTGCATAGACTGGACCGATACCGCGGATCATCCCGGAGCCAAGGTACTTTTTGATACCGTCAATGGATGTCGGGGCAGACGTGCGCATGAAGCGCGCCTTGAATTGCAGACCGTGGGTGTGGTCGTTAATCCATTCCCCGGAGGCAGTGATCCACTCGCCAGCTGAAATCATGGCTGCATGGCCGATGACGGTGACGAGTTCGCGATGTCCGCGCGCCTTGGCCCGCAGAACGCAAAACCCGTTATCGCTGTTATGGAACGTGACGCGCTCAACTAGGCCAGCCAGAACTTCCTGTGTTGTGGATTCCGGTTGGCGCCTTGCAGGAGCGTTCACGAAGTACCGAGCTCCGTAGTGGTCAGCAATTCCTTTATGGTGAAGAATTGCGCCGCCCGCTTGGCAATTTTCGTTGGACTTTCCTGAATAGGATAGTCGTCATCCTCGATGGGGAGGCTTGTCTCATGCATTTCCCGTTCAACGCGCGCAATGTGGTCGCTCATCTCAAGGGGCGTAAACAACAACCTCACCTGTGAGACAAACCGCGGTAACTCTCGGGCAAACTCCTGATGTTCTGCAGCTGCTTCGGTGAAGTTCAGAAGCTTTTCTGCAAAGAGATAGTCGAAAGCAGCCGTTAGTCCGTAACGAAGCTTGATGCCTTGCGCAGCCTCATACTGCTCAACCCATATCTCGTGCGGATTTCGCGCGGTCATATACGAGCCTATCGTTATTCAGGACCTGGGCAGAACATCTAACCTCATTCAATCTCGAACGAGATGCCAGCCCTTCCATAGGCCACTATAAGCGATCTTGAGAATTCGTCACGTGGATACAAAGGTTGAAGACGCTACAGCCACCCCTGCGCGCTGAAAGCTCCAAGATCAACACCCGGCGGCGCGTACCAGCCACCTGCGGCATAGCGAGCACCGAGCTTTTGCGCGGCCTCCTTGTTGCCATAGGGAATCCGCAGTGGGGTGTTTGCCCCCGCGGTTTTCTGCGGTGGAGCTGATTGAACACCAGCGGCCAGAACCGTTGCGGCTTTCGGTTTTAGCGGGCGCTTGGCAGGGGGGGCAGATCCTTCCACCGTCAATTTCACGGGCTTGCTACCGCGCTTGGCGCGTGACTTGACCGGTACCGCACTCCCATTCGGCTCCAACCCCGCGGACATGCCTGATGACGACGACTCCCCAATGGCAGCCTCGCCAGATTTCTTGGGCGCGTGTTGCTGCAGAAACGCCCGGCATATCGAACCGGATGTTGCGTAGCCTGCTGGCAGGCTGACGCGCTTTTGGCGTGAGATGGTGACCGCAAAACGCTTCATCGCAGTTGTGGGGGGACGGTTGACACCCGCACCTCCAAAGCCCGAACCAAGCAATGGTGCTCCTCCGCCACCCGGTGCGCCGTTCTTAAGCTTGCCAATGATGCGCTGGGCAACGTCGCACACGGCATCAATGGCGCCGACCATCTCTTGCTTGCCAATCACGACGTCGTCGAGCAGGCATTCGAGTTGCGCAGTGAGACCGGGATCGACCAGTGCAGGATCAGCCTGCTTGAGCACAGCAAACAGCTTCAGTCCGGTGTCGGTTGGGACGATGTTCTTGCCCTGCGTGACCAGGAAATCCTGGCGCTTGAGACCACCGATAATTTCTGCCCGCGTCGCAGGTGTGCCGATCCCCTTAGCCTCTTTCAGGCGGTCGCGAAGTGTTTCATCCTCAACAAAGCGCCAGGCATTCTGCATCGCCTCAATCAGCGTGCCCTCATTGTAACGCGGTGGCGGACGGGTTTCCTTGTCTTCAACCTTGTGATTTTGTAGCCGAGCGGTTTCACCATGCTTCATCGCCGGAAGCATTTGCGCGTCATCACCTTTTTCATCAGCCGGCGTCCATTCCGGGAATGCCGCACGCCAGCCAAGATCAATCGGCTGACGGCCGGAGGCCTTGAACGGAAAGCCCCGGACATCGAGAGTTGCTGTCGTTTGCCGATAGCCGAAATCCGGCATGACGGAAGCGAGATAGGCGCGTGCGATCACGTCAAACAGCTTCTTCTCGTCAATCGAAAGCCGCGGCCAAACCTCTCGCAGGTTATCGACGGTGTTGACGTTCGGAATGACGGCGTGATGGCTGGCGCCCTCGAGCCCCTTGTCATGAAATGACCCGTGCGCGCCTTTGCGGATAACGGCCGGCGTTGGCACAGGAATGCCTTTGAACGATTGTCCCACCTGAAGGCCGGTCACGATCTTCTGCACATCCGGAATAAGGCTTTCAGGCAGATAGCGCACCTCGGCGCGGGGATAAGTGATGATCTTCTTGCCCTGGCCGTCATAGAGCTCCTGCGCAACCTCGAGCGTCTTGGCTGCCGACCAACCGAACCTGGATGAGCAGAGTTTCTGCAGTGAGGGGAGATCATGAAGCTTTGGCGGACCTTGCTTCTTGTCCTCGACGCGGACGCCCAGCGCCCCCTTAAAACCTTCAGCCGCCTTGACGACGATATCAGCGTTTTCGCGCTTGAGGATTCTATCCTGCGGTGCGTGCCGCATCTGGAATTCGCCTGCAGCAACTTTCGCGGTGGCGACAATTTCAAAATACGTGACCGGCACAAAGTCACGGATTTCCAGCTCGCGCTTGCAGACAATTGCCAGCGTCGGCGTCTTCACACGGCCAACCCCGATGACACCGCGCGCACCCTGCCCAAGGATGACCGTTGCGGTGCGGGTGAGGGAGAGATTGTAAATTTGGTCAGCTTGCCGGCGCGCCACAGCAGCAGCGTAAAGGCTTAAATATTCCGAATTAGGTTTTGCGCGACTAAAAGCGTCCCGGATGGTTTGCGAATCCTGCGCAGTGAACAGCACCCGCATGACTTCGCCCCGGTATTTGTAATGCTCGAGGATTTCCTGACCGATCAGCTGCCCTTCACGGTCGCAGTCGGTGGCAAGCCAAACTTTCTTCGCCGAGCGCAAGGCCTCCCGGATTGCCTTGAGTTTGGCAGCCTTGTTGCCGCCGTCAGCAGGGCAGGTTGCATAGAGCCCCTCGGGGCGGAGAAGAATCGGCGACCAACGCTTCCATTCGGGAACCGCGTCCTCTGGTTCTTCCAGATCCAACAAGTGGCCTTCGGCTGGAAGAATGTCGCCGTAGCGAGATCCCACGGCGAAGCGGACGTCCTTCGCCTGACTGGTTTTCTCGGTGATGACGAACTGATCAGCCATGAAAGGCCCTGGTTTGAAGCTGCGCATTTATCGATAGAATAAAGAACATAACATGAACGTTATTTATCGGCAACTACGATGTGGAATCCTTGGCTAAGTGGCTTCAACAGCAGGAGCACTCTCGGCATCTCCAGCTCTCGTTGGCGCTCGCCCGGGACAGCAAACGAAACAAGAATAATTTTGAACCGGACAATGCCGCCATGGCGGTTGTTTCTTCCGCGTCAAAATTGCCTTTGCGTTGCCGTATCAACCGATCGATTCGAGCGACAGAATGTTGCCAATTGTCTCCAGCACCCGGCGTTTGTTGGACAAACCATCCCATTCCAGGGTCGCGAATTCAACAGATTCAAAGCTCTTGCAAGGGCCGGGCCGATGTATGATCTCGGCTTTGCAGGGACCGTTGGGGGCCGCCTTCGAGAGGAAGTCTGAAAACTAGTCCTCCCGTCAGCCCACGGGCTTGGAAGAAAACTATTGAATCGGAGTCCGGTGCTTGGGGTATAGGATCAATTGGCGAGGCAAAATTACGTCAAATAGCTTCGTTGAAGGCAAAAGGCCACAAGTGGAAAATTCCGGTTCATTTTGGACTAATTTTCAGGCGGCAACATCACAGCCCAAGGGACTTTCTGCATTTCTCCATGTAAAGCTATGATCTTCAGATGTGAGAAAGTCGGCGAGAATTATGCCGCCTAGCAGCCTGTCGGACTTAACTTGTCCTGGCGGCGGGGCAAGGGCAAGCGTAGAATCATACTGTTGATTCTTTCCCTCTGACGAGCGGCCCTTTGATGAGCAATTTTCGCACGATTGATCGCGGGACGGGTTTTCTTCTGCCGCC
>CAMDKB010000248.1 GCA_945901195.1 Rhizobium sp. Q54 | reverse complement strand
TGCGCCGAGCGCTTGCCCGAGCGGATCAAAGCGGTAAGTTGATCACGCTCCCCGGCGCTCAACCGCACAACGTACTTCTTGACGCCAATCTCTTTCTCCGACACGAATCATCTCAATCGCTGATAACAGCGACAGTGATTCAGAGGCTCTCGCCAAAATCAACGACGGGAACCACTAGTTTGCCCTCGAAACACTGGTGGTCCAAAATGGCCCGCCGGCGGCCCTCCTTTGACTCCGGCAGAACCCATGGACATTTCAATCTTCACAGCGCCAGATATCGGTCCATGGCTTTTCGCCGGGCTTTGCTTCGCTTCCTTCGCGACGGCCCTGCTTGGCACACTGACGGGCGCGGCGGGCGGGCTTATCTTGCTGGCCCTTATGGCGAATATTTTAAGGCCCGAAGTCTTGATCCCCGTCCATACTGTCGTGCAATTGGGGCAAGGGGTCAGCCGCACACTCATCATGCGTCAGCATGTGGTGAAGGCAACCGTGTTACCTTTCGTGATCGGCGCGACCACAGGCGCGATTGTGGGCGCAAAGGTGTTTGTGTCACTGCCGATGGGCTGGCTGCAGCTGATTCTCGGCTGCTTTATTCTGCTGGTGACCTGGATGCCGAAACTCGGCCGGATCGGCGGTGTGAATGCCCGCTTTCTCGGGGTTGGTTTTGCCGCGACCTTTCTTGGCGTTTTCGTTTCAGCCACGGGAACCCTGATCGCGCCGTTCATCGCCGCCGCCTCACCCACTCGTCACAACCACGCGGCCACGCTGGGCATACTGATGAGCATTACACATACGCTCAAGCTCATGGCGTTTCTGTTCGTCGGGATTGCTATCGGGGCCTACCTGCCGCTCATGGTGGCTATGATTCTCACGGGAGCCGTTGGAAACTGGATGGGCGAGGCAGCATTGCTGCGCATGCCCGAGGCGCGGTTCCGGCTGATATTCCAGATTTGCCTGACAGTTCTCGGATTGCGGCTGCTCTGGACAGCGGCACAAAGCGCCGGGTGGCTCTGAGGGGCTTGAATTTGCGGGAAATTGGTCGGAGTGAGAGGATTCGAACCTCCGACCCCCTGCTCCCGAATTAGAAGCTCAGCCCTTTCTATATCTCAACTTCTAACCGATTACCTCTGAAATAACTCAATCTTTATCCACGCCTTCCCATTGAATTCCACCAGAACCGACGCTACTGTGATTGCTATAGAGGAGCTAGCAATCACTATGGCGACAGGACGCATCACGAAGAGCAGCACCGACGCCGCCCAGCCGGGCGAGAAGGACTGGATGCTTTGGGACGACCGCCTATCCGGTTTCGGATTGAAGGTGACGCCAGCGGGCGCGAAGGTCTTTGTCTTTCAGTACCGCATGGGCGGACGGGGCTCGCCGGTACGCCGCTTCACCGTCGGCAAGTTCGGCAACCTCACAGCCGACGGCGCCCGAAAGGTCGCCGATGGACTGGCCCTGAAGGTGGCGCAAGGCATCGACCCCCAGCGGGAGAAGGTCGAGAGCGTCCGTCGGTCCGTCGATCTGGCCTTCAAGCCCTATGTCAAACGCTTCCACGAAGGGTGCCTGCTCAAGGAATGGAAGGCAACGCACAAGGACAGCCATAGCCTTCTTCTTAGATATGCCGTGCCCGTCCTTGGCAACAAACCGCTAACAGACATCACACGGAAGGATATCAAAGCCATACTGGCTCCCGTGCTGGACAAGACCGCAACAGCATCCAACCTATTCAGCGTCCTTCGCCGCCTTTTTAGTTGGGCGGTGGAGCATGAGGATATCGAACGATCGCCAATTGACGGCATGAAGCCGCCACCTTTGCCCAAAGCGCGCGATAGGGTCCTGACAGACTGGGAATTGGCGCTTGTCTGGCGCGCAACGGACGGGCTGGGCTATCCGTTCGGGCCGATGGTCCGCCTATTGTTGCTGACTGGCGCAAGGCGCGAGGAAATCGCCGCGCTTGACTGGTCGGAACTCGATCGCAAAGGCCGTATGTGGTCCTTGCCAGCGGCGCGATCCAAGAACAACAAGCCGTTAGAGGCCCCGCTTTCAAATATGGCCATCGCCGAATTGGACGACCTAGCAATACGGTCTGGCAAGGATGGTGGTTGGCCAAGCCGTGGTCTCGTTTTTTCCACAACTGGGCATAGTTCGGTCAGCGGTTATTCGCGGGCGAAACGTCGGCTAGATAGGCTTATTGCGGCGCTTCCGCGCGAGAACGACAGCACAGAAGCCATGGACCCGTGGCGACTGCATGACCTCCGGCGGACGCTGGCTACTGGACTGCAAAGGCTAGGTGTGAGGCTAGAGGTGACAGAAGCCGTATTGAACCACGTCTCAGGCTCAAAGAGTGGAATCGTCGGCGTCTATCAGCGCCATGAATGGAAAGATGAAAAGGCTGCCGCTCTGGAGGCTTGGGCCCGCCATGTCGAGCAACTGCTGACAGGCGCAAACCGCAGCAATGTCATTGAACTCGAACGGGTGCGCGCATGAATGTCGCTCCGACACCGAAAGATCATTCTGACGAATGGATTTCTTCCTTCAATGCGGTTGCGAAGCTCCGCGAAGCGGGTATCGACGATAAGATGACATTGGCACATTGGGCAGAGGATAGGCTGCTACGGACGCGCACTGCTCTCACGCGCTGCGACGGGGAGGAACACGACTTCGATTGCGCACCAGAAATACCTGCCGATTACTGGCACTGGGTGCGCTCAGATCCAAACGCATATGTGAACTGGGACGCGGGAAAATTCGCCGCAACAGTTATCTATGAACCAGCTAAAGGAATTCACAGCGACAGGAAATATTGGCAAGTGTCTTACGTCACCTTCCGTTCAAAAGATCTCCATCAGCTTTTGTCGATGGATCCTATCTCTCGCCCGTTACCGCAAGCAGCGGCTCCCTCCTACCAGATGAAAAATATGCGTGGTGCGGGGCGTCCCCCGAAGGCAAAAGCTTGGGAGAAATTTGCTGCGGCGATGGCGGTCTTGGTAAAGAACGAGAAGATTGATTTTAATACCCTGTCTGACAATCAGGTCCATGAAAAAATAGCAAGCTTCATGGCGCAACGAGGACATGACGACGCACTAACGGTAGATACCGTGCGCGGACTCTTTAATCGCTACAAGACATGGGCAGATGGCAAATCCTATTCCGACGATGCTGAATAGACGAATAATTAATTCGTCCGCGTTGTTCCGCGAAATCGATCTGCCTTCATGCTGATTGTTTTCCATCGTAACCGACGCAAGCCCGCGCCGGCCATGATGGGAAGACCATATGAAACCGCTTCTAGACACCAAAGCCGCAGCTCCGCACATCGGCGTGACCGTCGGAACACTGGAGAATTGGCGGGTCAAGGGCATCGGCCCGAAGTTCATCAAGACGCCGGGCCGAACAGGAAAGGTGCTTTACGACCCCGCCGATATTGATGCGTGGAAGGACGCCAATCGAGTTCAGTCTACATCGGAGACTGCCCGATGAGCGCTGTTCGTGACGCTGCCGGGACGCTGGAGCCCGACAGATCGGAAATGGTCGAGTTCTTCCGAACCACGATCGCCGACCAAATCCATTTGACGGCAATCATACCCGATGGCTCGACCAACAGCCGAGATTTTGGGGCCAATGCCGACGCAGCAGCTGACTGGGCAGTTGCGCAGAACACCGCAGGGAAGAACATTTATTTCTCTGTCAATGTTGTTCGTCCGGGCATCAACAAGAAAGCGACGAAGGCAGACATTATTAGAATTCGCTTCGCGCATGTGGACATCGATCCTCCGAAGGATGGCACTCAGTGGGATCGCGGACGCGTTCAATACAGGCTAACGAACGCCCCCTGTCCGCCTTGCGTCGTCAACTGGTCTGGCAACGGTTGGCAAGCGCTTTGGCGTGTCGAGGGCGCAACAAAAGAAAGCATCGAAAACATCAACCAGGGCATCGGCGCTGAGTTCGGTGGCGACGTTGGCACATGGAACGCTGACCGCATCCTTCGCGTGCCCGGAACCGTTAACTGGCCGAATAAGAAGAAGTTCGCCGCGGGCCGCGCGCCCGCCATGGCCTTCAACTTCTTGGCAGATGACGGAACAACCTGCACTTCTGCCGATATGGCAGCAGCCTTCCCCGTGCCCGCGCCGATGGAAAAGCGGCTGTCGCAATCGGTCGGAATAGGCGATGTCCGGTGGCTTGTTCCTGCCACTCTCGATCCACCACCGTCCGCTTACATTCGGAACTTGATCGAAAACCCGCCGGGCGAAGACCGCAGCCGAGACGTGATGGCGCTGGCCGGCGCCATGGTCCGGGACGGCTACACAAGCGAGCAGATCGCGGGCGTGCTGCTTAACCGGGAAAACCCGATCAGCGCTCATTGTCTTAGCCAACAGGATTCGTTGCGAGCAGCAGAAAGAGCTATCGCCAGAGCACGGGATGATGAGTCGGCAAGTGGCGCCAAGTTGGCGGACTTCCACGCCTATATGCCCGCGCACACCTACATCTTCGCGCCTTCGGGGGAACACTGGCCAGCCGCAAGCGTAAATTCACGATTTCCGCCGGTTCCCTTGAAAGATAGAGGAGGCCAGCCTCTTTTCGATGAAACAGGCAAGCAGAAGCACCAAAGGCCTGCCGCATGGTTGGATCAGAACCAGCCCGTCGAGCAAGTCACGTGGGCGCCGGGGCATCCGCAGATCATCCGGGATCGCCTCATCTCAGATGGAGGCTGGATTGAGCGGCCAGGCTGCCAAGTTTTCAATCTCTACCGACCAGCGGTGCAACCGCTGGGCGATGCCAGCAAGGCCGGGCCTTGGCTCGATCACGTTCGGATGGTCTATCTTGATGATGCCGACCAAATCATCCTCTGGCTGGCGCACCGCGTGCAACGGCCCAGTGAGAAGATCAATCATGCGATCGTATTGGGAGGGTCTCAGGGCATCGGCAAGGACACCATCCTGGAGCCGGTGAAGGTCGCCATAGGGCCGTGGAACCTCGCAGAGGTATCACCGCAACAAATTCTGGGGCGCTTCAACAGTTACGTGCGCTCCGTTATCCTGAGAGTCAGCGAAGCGCGCGACTTGGGTGAAGTCAATCGATTCGCCTTTTACGATCATATGAAAACCTATACAGCCGCACCGCCTGACGTTGTGCGCGTTGATGAAAAGCACCTTCGTGAATACTCGGTCCTCAACGTGTGCGGCGTCATCATCACGACTAATCACAAGCTGGATGGTGTGTACCTGCCGCCAGATGATCGGCGTCATTTCGTCGCGTGGTCGCCCCTGACTCGTGAAGAATTTCCGCCTGATTACTGGACGCAGCTTTATTCTTGGTACGAGGCTGGCGGAACGGGTCACGTCGTGGCCTATCTGAATGAACTATGTCTCGATGGCTTCGACCCAAAGGCGCCACCGCCGAAGACGCCTGCCTTCTGGGAGATAGTAGGCGCAAACCAATCACCGGAAGATGCCGAACTCCAAGACGCTCTGGAAACACTTAATTGGCCGGACGCGCTGACCTTGGATGATATCACACAACCACTTCCCTTCGGGAACCCGTTCAAGGAGTGGCTCACGGACCGCCGCAACGCCCGAAAGATATTTCACAGGATGGAAGAGTGCGGTTACATCTCCGTCCGCAACAAGAATGAGAAAAGCGTGCGTTTTAGGATAAACGGCAAGCGCTGCGTGATCTATGCGAAAAAAACTCTGCAACAACATGAGGCCCAGAATGCCGCTGCGGCGCTCATTGCTGCAAGCGATCGGCGGACATGATGGACGCGATGGACGTGATCCCAGATTATCATTCTACTGGTCTTTGTATGCCCATGAACAAGAACAACTGCCAGAAATTCCAAGAGTCATAAGGGGTCATAGAGAGACAATAGAAAATCACGCCCATCGCGTCCCGACCGTCGTCGCCGCTGGGCTAATACCCATATCGAGAATATCAAAACGCAACTGGAGGAATCAACGTGACGGAGCACAGCGAAAAAAGAGCATCCGCCCGGCCACCCTACAGCGGAAAGTACGCTCACCTGCCGTATGGCGCCTACATCCGCGCCGACGGCAGTGAGGTCCTATTTGAGAGGAACCATCATCCGATGCTGGAACGCGCTCAACGGGAGCAACGTTCGACCAGCAGCGGGCTGGATCAGCCATGAGGTCTCAGTCTGGTTCTACTCCGACGGTTGCTCGCCGCGCGGACCGAAGCGGCTGAAGGTCACCAGGGACACGATCGCCTGCTGCGAGGCAGCTCTGGTTGCCTTCACACAGGTAGGCTCTATCGCGCCTTACGTGATCAAGTCCTACGACCCTCACGCTACAGACGGAAACTGCCGCATCTTCGGGTGGCCGGCGAGGCTCCGCGCGCGAGTGTTCCACGTTCGGTAGCGGACCGGCCTTCGAGCTAGTCGCAGTGCAACAATTGCCCTTAATATGCTATTGTCACCGACCTTGTAAGGAGCGCCCTGACATGGCTGTCGTCCGATACGACCCTGACGCACTGTGGCCTATCATCCTTGAGAGCATCGCGAACGGCGCCAGCTTATCGTCGGCGTTAAATAGGCTAGAGCCTGCCCCAAGCTACGCGTGGGCCAAGGATTGCCTTCGGCGGGATCCTGATCTCAAGCGCCACTATCAGCAAGCGATTGAAGACCGAGCTGACCGGTTGGCCGAAGAACTGATCGAGCTTGCCGACACGCCCATGCCCGAAGGGCTTGACGGACGACAGGCGTCTGCATGGGTCCAGCAATTGCGAGTGCGGATTGACGCCAGAAAATGGGCGAGTTCCAAGCTTAAGCCTCGCACTTATGGCGATCGCCTCGATGTGTCCGTCGAGCAGACTTCCATAAGCATAACGGCGGCGCTGGCCGAGGCGAACCAGCGTGTAATCGACTATATGCCTATCGTCGCAAATGACTGATACCATCTCCCTTGATGCG
>CAMDKB010000247.1 GCA_945901195.1 Rhizobium sp. Q54 | reverse complement strand
GATTCGGTTCAGTAGGGTGGTCTTTCCAGCTCCCAAATAGCCTGTGAGTACCGTGACGGGAACCTGATCAAGCGCGGGGTTCATGTTCTTCTTCTCCTCTTCATGGAATTTGTGCGCAGGTTGCTGAATTGCACGATGACGGATCGGTTGATCTTCCTGCACTCAAGGCAAACGACGTAGCCCAGCCGAGGCTCCCCAAGACAACCCCAGAAACAACGACAGCGGCAACGACGATTGCAGCGAAAGCATACGGACTGGACTTCTTCTCTTTCGATGTTGTCAGTTCCTGAAACATCTCCTGAAACTTGACAGGATCTATGCCCACGGTGATGGCGACAAGACGCGATCGCTTGTCGTCCGATGGCCATGCCGCAAGGCGACGTTCAGGATGTACTGAATGTTGGACAGCATGTATGATGGTCGGGCGATCGGGATCATCTTCAAAGGCGACGATACCTTTCAGGCGCAACAGACTGGGTCCCAAGGCCAAGGTCAGCAGGGACATGAATGTCCGATAGTTCTGTCTGGAAATTGGCCGATCAGAAACGAGACATGTAGTCTGAATATTGCCTTTTCCCGCCCCCCTTTTGGCTGCATGTACATTTGTCGCGCTGCTCGCCACTATTGCATCTACGGCCAACCAGCCTGCTACATCATGCCCCAATTGATTTGGGATGTAGTATCGCGGCGCAAATACGCGAGTGAGATCAAACTCTGGATCACGTCTGTCAAACACATCGGCAGCGGGATTGATTTCTCGCAGTCTCTCATTCAAAAGTGCCAAGTCGTGCCTAGATGCTGGATCTTTCAGCATGTCGGACTTTGCAAGGACCAGTCTGTCTGCGAATGCGATCTGCTTCAAGCATTCGAAATGCTGATCCAAGGTACTATCGCCATGAATGGCGTCGACAACTGTAACGACGCCGGCCAGCCTGAATGTTCGGGCGACAATATGGTCCCGCAATCCGATAGCCGGTGAACCTCCGGCGACAATCTGATTGACCACCGGCGCGAGGTCAGCAAGGCCTGTGGTCTCAATGATCACCCTTGAAAACTCGGGAATTTTTCCTTGCTGCCGCGCTCCGATCAGATCATGCAGCGATGAGCGAATATCGCTCCCCGCCACACAACAGATACATCCGGTCGTGCTCACCACCATTTCTCGGCGGCCATGCATGACAAAATCATGATCGAGCGAAATTTCACCGAATTCGTTGATGATCAGAGCGCTGTCGCTGAATTCATGGCAGGCCATCAATTCGTTCAGCAGGGTCGATTTGCCCGCCCCGAGAAACCCCGACAGAACGACGACGGGAAGTCTTTGATCGCCAGACTCGTTCAAATGGTTGCAAGCGCTTGTCATGTCGATTGATTTCCACTGCGCAAAATTCGATCAATAGGCGCGGGTTGTCCCCTCTCACTGAGATGACTCGAAACTCCGGAATGCTTGATGGCATGCCAGACATTCGTGCCGGATCGCATTCAGTGGCTCTGTTAGATCGGCCTTAGTCGTGATGGCCGTGGAAAATCTTTCGACCGACTGCCTGAAGCTCACGGTGTGTCGAGCAAATTTCTCCGGCAACTGCCATATCTCGCGTTTTGCGCCAAATTTGCCGGGATCCATTTCGGTGCCTTGTGGAAACAGGCTCGACAGCGTGCGAGCTGCAGCCGCCAGAGCGTTTGCGTCGGCCTCCAGAGTTCCCGAAAAAGGTGCGCGATATGTCACGACCGCCTCGATTGAGCGAAAATGTCCGGAAATTGCGCGCATCTGGTTTCGTCGAAACAGGGTGACGCGCTGCTCGTCGGTTACCAAAGCAAGAGGCTTTTGGTGATCGACGATATCGCCCCATGGCCCAGATACGATGGTCTGGGCTGTAGCGGCGACCGGGATGATCAGCGACGAAACGAGGAGCGGCCAGACCAGGCAGCGAGAGGCTAGATGAATGGCGGAAAGGCAGGGGCCCACTTCAGTGCTCCGGTCACTTGACTTGATGTAATATTATAACATATCATATAAGGATCAACAATGTCTAAAATGAGGCTGCTGTGACCGACACCCGCCTACCCGTTACCGTCCTGTCCGGCTTTCTCGGGGCGGGTAAAACCACCCTCCTGAATCACATTCTTCGCAATCGGGAGGGCCGGAAGGTTGCCGTGATCGTCAACGATATGAGCGAGGTGAATATCGATGCCGCGCTGGTGCGCGAAGGCGACGCCAATCTCTCACGCACCAGCGAGCAACTGGTCGAAATGACGAACGGGTGCATCTGCTGCACCTTGCGCGACGACCTGCTCAAGGAAGTGAACGAGCTGGCAGCGCAAAAGCGCTTCGACGCCCTGGTGATCGAATCCACAGGCATTTCCGAACCCTTGCCGGTCGCTTCCACATTCGAGTTCCGGGACGAGGAAGACAACAGCCTGTCCGATGTCGCCCGCCTCGATGCGATGATAACGGTCGTCGATGCGGCGAATCTTCTCAAGGATTATTCATCGCAGGAATTCCTGCGCGATCGCGGCGAATCCCTCGGCGATGACGACAACCGGACCATGGTCGACCTTCTGATCGGCCAGATCGAGTTCGCCGACATCGTGATCCTGAACAAGATTTCCGCGGCCAGGCCTTCCGATATAGATGCCGCGCGCAAGATCATCCATGCGCTGAATCCGGAAGCCCGCGTCATCGAGGTTGATTTCGCCAACGTGGAGCTGTCGTCGATCCTCGACACGGGCTTGTTCGACTTCGAACGGGCGCAGGAACATCCGCTCTGGTACAAGGAACTGAATGGTTTTGCCGATCACAAGCCCGAGACCGAGGAATACGGCATACGTTCGTTTGTCTATCGGGCAAAGCGTCCTTTCGATCCGGCGAAACTGAACGCATTCGTGAATCGGCCATGGCCGGGCGTGATCCGGGCAAAGGGATTTTTCTGGCTCGCGACTCGACCGCAATTCGTCGGTGAGATCAGTCAGGCCGGAGCCTTCGTAAAGACGGAAAAGCGCGGCCTCTGGTGGGCGGCAGTGCCGAAGAAGTTTCATCCCGACAGCGAAGAATGGCGGCGCAGCATGGCGCCCTACATGGATCCGATGTGGGGCGACAGGCGGCAGGAGATCGTCTTCATCGGCTGCGATCCCATGGACGAAAAGGCTCTTACGCGTGAGCTCGACGATTGCCTCGTCCCTTCGAAATCGTTCGTCCCGAGCATGTGGAAATCCCTGACGGACCCGTTTCCACCCTGGACCGACGAGAAAGCCCTCTCGACTGCATGAGTTTCCCCATGGCGAAAGGCCGGATACCTCAAGCGGCATCGGAGCGTAACGATGCGTTGATCTCGTCGCTCCTCGATGGGTCTGACAAGGCGATGAGCGCCTACGACATCATCGAGGCCCTTTATCCGCATGGGATTTCATCGCCGCCGACAGTGTATCGATCGCTCGCAAGGCTGGTGGCCAAGGGACTTGTGCATCGCGTTGAATCGCTGAATGCCTTCGTCTCCTGCAAGACCCACACGCACGCGCCGAACGTGGAAGCGCTCTTTGCCATCTGCAAAGACTGCGGAAAGATCACCGAGTTTAGCGACAGCGAGGTCGCCGAACGCATGCGAGCATGGGCGCGCGAAAACTCCTTCAAAATCGAGCACACCGCGCTGGAATTGAGGGGATCCTGCAGTCGCTGCGCCGATGCCAGCGTACCCCACACGCGAAAGTAGACACGGCCATGCATGCTGTTCCCGATATCCTGCGCTTCAATCGAGACGGCCTGATTCCTGCCATCGCCCAACAGCACGATACGCGCGAGCTGCTGATGTTGGCCTGGATGAACCGGCAGGCCCTGGAGGAGACGCTCAACACCGGCCGGGTCTGCTATTGGTCACGTAGCCGCGGTTCGCTGTGGCGCAAGGGCGAGACATCCGGCCACACGCAGAAACTCGTGCAGTGCTACCTCGACTGCGACGGCGATGCATTGCTGCTTCTCGTGGATCAGACGGGTCCCGCCTGCCACACCGGCGCCCGTAGTTGCTTTTTCACCGAATTGCCGAGCGCACAAGCCGCTGCTTCGGCGTAGCCGCTGCATCCCCTGCGCGGATGAGCATCCCGCACTCTCGCAAACCTCCGCATCTCAAACTCGAAGAAGGAGCTTCCGTTGAAAAATAACCGCGCGCCCTTTAGGGCCGACCACGTCGGCAGTTTCCTGCGCTCCGGACCGATTGTCCTGGCGCGATCCCAGTTCGCCTCGGGCCGGATCGACGCCGAACGACTTCGCTCGATCGAGGACGTCGAAATCGAGCTGCTGATCAAGAAGCAAGAGGAAATCGGGCTAGCGCTCGCCACTGATGGCGAATTCCGCCGCGAGTTCTGGCACTTCGATTTTTTCGGCATGCTCGACGGCGTGGAAGTCTACGAACTGGACCATGGCATTCAGTTTCAGGGCGTCCAGACCAAGCCCAAGAGCATCAGGATTACCGGCAAGATCGGCTTTCCGAAGACCCACCCGATGCTCGGACACTTCAAATTCCTGAAGTCCAGAACCGGCGTCGTGCCGAAGATGACGATTCCAAGCCCGAATGTCCTGCACTTCCGGCTCGAGCCCGGCGCGGTCAGCGGGTCCGCCTATGCAGAACGCGACGCCATTTTCGAGGACCTCGTCAAGGCCTATCAGGACGCGGTTCAGGCGTTCTACGATGCGGGTTGTCGATATCTGCAAATCGACGACACGGCCTGGGCTTATCTGTGTTCGGAAGAAGAAATGCAGAAGGCGAAGGCCAGAGGGATCAACACCGCGAGGATCGTCGACGACTATGCCAGGCTGGCGAACGGCGTTATCGCGAACAAGCCTGCCGATATGGTTGTGACGACGCATATCTGCCGCGGCAACTTCAGATCGACCTGGGTCTCCTCAGGCGGATATGAACCGGTCGCGGAGAGGCTGTTTGGCGACGTGAAGTTCGACGGCTTCTTCCTGGAATACGATTCGGACCGTGCGGGCGGTTTCGAGCCCCTGCGCTTCTTTCCGCGCGGTTCGCAGATTGCCGTGCTCGGGCTGATCACCTCTAAATCCGGAACGCTCGAAAGCAAGGACGCTGTAAGGAGACGGATCGATGAGGCCACGAAATTCGTCGATATCGGTCAATGCGCGCTGTCGCCCCAATGCGGTTTTGCATCGACGGAGGAAGGAAACGAACTCACAGTCGACGCGCAATGGGGCAAGATGCGCATGATTGTCGAACTGGCAGAGGAAATCTGGGGCCGATAGCGGCGCAGCCCCGGGAAACAAGCACCAACGAAAAGGCGCAAAGGGAGGAAACGAATGAACGCGGTCGAACAGATCAAATACGATTTGGCGCTGGCCAACAGGATGATGGCGAACGAGGGTGTGCTCGACACGTTCGGCCATATCAGCGCCCGTCACCCCGAACGTCCGGACAGGTATTTCCTGTCGCGTTCGCGCGCGCCCGAACTGATCGAACCGGCCGACCTCGTCGAATACGATCTCGATTCGGTGGCGGTCGGAGGTTCGACTCTGCCGCCCTATTCCGAACGGGTTATTCACGGCGAGATATATCGCGCGCGTCCGGATGTAATGGCGGTGTGTCATCACCATGCGGCGGCCTTCATGCCGCTGGTCATCACCGGAACGGACTATGTCCCGGTCGTGCATCTGGGCTCGGTTGGCGGTTTCAAGCCGCCGTTCTGGGATCAACGCGCCGAGTTCGGCGAAACGAATTATCTGGTCGTGAAGCCGGAGGAAGGCCGTGCTCTTGCCCGCGCGCTGGGCGATCACATGATGGTTCTGATGTATCGACACGGCGTGACGGCCGTTGGCGTCAATCTTTCCGATCTGGCGTTTCGCTGCGTGTATTCATGCCGGAACGCCGAGTATCAGGTGCAAGCGGCTGCTTCCGGCAAGATCGATCCGCTGTCGAAGGGCGACATCGACTTCGGCTCGCGGATCGGAGGTACGACAACCGGTCATACGCGCGCCTGGGAACACTGGACGGTCAGGCTGCAGCGCGGCAACTGGCTGCCGCCGCGCGCCTGACGTCCGTTTGCCGGACGCGAAATCAGGCAGCCACGACCTGCAGCGGGCCGTGGTCGTCGCAATGGTCGCCGTGCGGGAAATGCAGGTGGCCGTCGACGAGGTAGCAGACGTGATCGCCATGCGGGACCGCTTCGTGTCCGCAGCCGGGACCATGCACATGGCCGGGTTCGTGTCCGGCGCATTTGTGGGCCGGCGTACAGCGGACGGGATTGACGTTGGTTACTTCGATAACGTGTTCGTCGACGTGTCCGTCATGCATGTGATGCAGGTGGCCATCATGCAGGTAATCGATGTGGTCGCCATGACGCACCGCGGTGTGGCCGCAGCCCGGACCGTGGGCATGGTCGTGATTGTGATGCTGGGGGTGTGTGCATTCGGCCATGTGAGCAACTCCGTTCCGCCGGGTGATCGATGCGGAAGGAGTAAACCGATCATCCCCTGATATACTATTTCGCAGCGGGCGCGGGCTGCCCGCAAGCCGGTGGCGCGACCTTTGTCCGCCCATGGCCGCGGAGCACCGCGATCGCATGACTTGATATCGAAATTGTTGCGCAGACCCGCATCAATGGCAGGTCATAAACTCTTGACTGATTTGTTATGTTATAACATAACAGATATGCTGCAGGTGCGGTGGAGCCGGATCCCGGTTTCGCACCGATATGGGCAGGGCAAAATCGCCGGCAAGTCATAGGGAGCGCATTGATGCAATCAGTTCAAACCAGGACGGCGCAGGCCCCGGTTCGCACCCGCAGCTTCGATTTCGCTGCCGCGTCGCCGCGAACCGCAAGCCGCATTTCCTTTGGCACGTCCCATCGCGACCTCGCCCGCATCGCTTCGCCGGACCTGGAACTGGTGCAGGTCCACCGCCCTGTGCCAGGCGGTTTTCATGGATGGCTGTCGAGGCTGCCGAACCTTTCACAGATCGCCGCGCATTTCGT
>CAMDKB010000246.1 GCA_945901195.1 Rhizobium sp. Q54 | reverse complement strand
AACCCACGGCGGCGCGAACGTCTTTCGCCTGACTGGTTTTCTCGGTGATGACGAGCTGATCAGCCATAGGAGGCCCCGTTTTGAGATTGGATTCGACTCTCCAGTAGTAAGAACATATAGTGAACATGTTCATTCAGCAAGCCGTCTTTGGCGGGTTTGCGCAAACCAGTAAGCCCGTGTTGACCAGCCCTGGCGGCGCGATGGGTTCCGCCATCCCGATCTGATGATCTGGGCGCGCGCCAATCGCGCCCGTCTCGTCGCCGCCTGCCTGACCCTCTGCCGCGCCTGGATCGCCGCCGGGCGACCACGTGGCCAACGCAGTATCGGCAGCTACGAATCCTGGGCCCAGACCATGGGCGGCGT
Source organism: Rhizobium sp. Q54 (assembly GCA_945901195.1). Lineage (GTDB taxonomy): Bacteria > Pseudomonadota > Alphaproteobacteria > Rhizobiales > Beijerinckiaceae > Terripilifer. The sequence continues at coordinate 6,644 of CAMDKB010000246.1, read as the reverse complement.
GCTGCAAGTCGCCGGCATCGAAGGCTTCCTGGGAAACCTCGACGAGATGATGGAGGCCTCCGATGGCGAGGGCGCGGTGTGGCGCAGCTTCGTCTCCGCCTGGTGGGACCGGTTCGGGACGGCGGAAGTGGGGACGGGAGACCTCTTTGGTCTGGCCACCGATTGCGAACCGCCGCTGCCGCTTGGACCCGGAAACGAGAAATCGCAACGCACTCGGCTCGGAAAAGCACTCGGAAAGATGCGTGACCGGGTGTTCGACATCGCCGGGACCAAGGTTCACCTTCGCGCGCTTACCGGCTGATCAATGGCGCTCGATCCGCACCACGAACGCCATCGAACGGCTGCACGAGAAGTTCAAGCGACGGATCAAGACGCAAACCGTCCTGCCAAGCGCGGAAACCGCCGCGATGCTGTTCTGGGCCTTGCTGGCCTCGGTGCAGATCACGATGCGAAAAGTCGATGGCTGGAAATCCATCGCCGACAAGACATCCGATCAAACGATTGACCAAGCGGCGTAATCAGATAACTTCATGCAGCCCGAAGATGCGGCAGGCAATTCCAACACTCTTCGATACGGCACCAGCGCTCGCGCAGCCAAACTCTTTTTGCAAGATACGTCGCGGACAAAGGACAGGCTCATGGAAAGTATCTTTGATTCGAGTCGGGTTCGGGAGGTGTTATCATCTTCAGCATATCCGCCTTATCCGATGAGCAGTGTATACGAGCACATCACCGAGAAGACAGGGCTTGACTTTACTGCGACTGTTACGTTTCTGAGACAGCTGCCGGTCTTCATTGAAGGTAACTCTCATGCCGAGGTGCGGCGGGTTATGGCGCTTCTTTTAAAGTCGCGGCGAAAGGACATGGAAATTGCCCTCGATGAGGAAATTGGCCGGCTCATAGATAGCTTGTTTAAGCCGGGACGTCAGTTCGATCTCGTGGCTGATTTTTCTGCCCCACTCTGGCGAACGGCGATGTCCTTTATCGTATCAGAAAATGATCTCCCTCTTGCAAGCGAAATTGCTACGCTTTTCGATCCGGATGCTTCACCGAGGCGTCGCTACGCTATCAATATGCAAATTAGAGCGTTTCTTAGTGATCCCTCTCCTGAGCGGCTCACTGGAATGGCTCTCGCAGCACTAGGTGTGAAGCCCTTCGTAGGCTCCTTGGCGCTGTCTGTTTATGAGACGATCGCGCACCATAAGTCGACACTCTTGTCGGACATGCAATGGCTGGATCACCTCCCGGTTAGCGCTATTCGCTTCATCGAAAGGATCCACAGACCGCAATCATCTGGTGTCAATAAGGATGATCATCAACTGATACGATGCAATCTTCATCACTCATCTTTCTCGGGCCACAGCAATGTAGCAGCTACGTTCGGTCACGGTCCCCACATCTGTCTTGGGAAAGGCCTGACAGAACTTGCGTGGAAAGGAATTGTCGGCCGCCTGCGCGCGACCCGGTATATAGCCCAAGCGTCTGACCTAGAAATGGCCCCGTCTGAAAAGCCCTTCTATATGCCGGCAGCCGCAAGAGTTACAATCCGCGAGGCGTAAAATGAAATTCCACCATAAAGGTGCGCATTCGCTTGAGCAGCTCAGTAATGTGCAGACTGCCATCACCAAATTCGGCAATAAATCTTCGGATTCGTTGTTTCTGGCGGAGAATGCCGTGATGCAGGGCCTTCCGGAGGCGGGGTACTTTCTGGAAAACCTGATGCAGATGGCTCGACAGGTGGATGTACGAGCTTATCTCGAGGAACTGCAGGGGCGACTTAAGTTTGTCAGAGCACAGGCTGCGCTGCCTGCCATTATGGTGGATGCTACGCTTTTAGCCCGACTTTATGCGCCGAGCGGCTATGTTTTTTTGGCCGCCGATAAGCCGACGGACAAACTGCTCGTAGTTTTCACAACGATTTATAACAACTATCAATTATCCAATGCAATTATGCTGTCTATATTGCGCCCACTTGGAGTTAATGTACTTTTTCTAAAAGACGAAACTTACAGAACATACATCGGTGGTGTTGAAGGTTTTGGGCAAACAATTGAAGAAACTGCACAACACATAATGCGCTTGGCAGAGTCCGAAGGTCTGCGACGTATTTATATCACGGGCTTCTCTTCAGGGGGGTACGGGTCACTCTACGCTGCCTCAATAATTCCCTGCACCGCTTACCTCGGACTTTCGGTTTACGTCGATTGGCGGCCCACCTCTCCGTTACCACGGCGCTTGCGATTCAGCCCAGCCATAGAAGAAAAGCTCTCCTCTTCCGCCTTGGGATTATATCAGCGAAACCTCAAGACACTCGTGGCGGGGCGGCCGGGCACTTTCCCAATTACATTATATTATGGCGAACAAAGCACCGACGACCGGTTGCACGCCATGGAAATGGCTCCAGTTTCAGGCGTAGACATTAGATGTGTTCCGGGCGCTGGCCATGGGCTTGTGGGACATTTAATGCGGACCGGTGAATTCGGCAGGCTATTTGAAGAGTTAATCGCTATCGGCGGATAGGTGGTTCAACGCATCCATAACCGTAGCAAACTCGCGAAGCTGGGAAAGGGTGAGCTCTCGTCCGGACGCTTCCTCGAGCCGCATGACGACCTGAAGCGCGTCGAGACTGTTGACGATCAGATCGTCAAAACTGATCACCTGGGCTGTCTGATCCGTCAGAGGCGCGCGATCATGCAACTCAAGCGTGACCAATTCGTCATTAAGAATCACTAGCAGTTGCTGTGGCGTCATGAAAGTCTGGTCTCGCAAGAGGGCAACGTCTGAGTACACGCGATTGGCTTCGGCCGCCAGCGTATGACAGGACCTGTTATACGCGTCCTCGCATTTGTCTGTTCCCGCAGTTTGTTTGTTCAAAGCATCGCGCAAAGCCACGCTAAAGTTCAATTCTTCTTAAGTGTGGCATTTGGGCGACAGCGCCACGCCTTCGTCTGAGGAGAGTAACAGGCTGAATTTGAACGGGTTCAGATCATTTACGCCTGGACTACGCTAACGCGAGATACATTTGTGATTGGGCTAAAGATCAATTAATCTTGGGATAAGTTTATTTCAGAATCAAGAGGTGCATCATGAGTGGATCAGACAAGCATTTTGGGGTGGCGGCAGCTTTGGCTCTTGCCGCCATTCCGACCGGTTCCGCCACGGCCGCTGACCCTAATAATCTTCGCGCTGCGCCACAGGCGCCCATAGCCGCCCCCAATCCTTTCTTCGTGTCGCTTGAGGGCGGCGCGGCTTTTTCGGATTTCAGTAAGCAAGCTTTGTTTTTGACCGACGGAAAGCTGGGAATTTCGCCGGCTCGTGATCTTGGCGCCTACGGTGCGATTTCCATTGGCCGAAATATTGAGGGCACGGCCTACGATTGGAGAGTTTCGGCTTCGGCGACCCAGTTCATGCCAAACGAAGCCTCTGCAGGTGAATTCAGTTACTATGGTGCGCGTGTAAAAAACACATCTGGCTTCCAGGCTGCCGATATTGACTTTGGTCGGAAGTTCAATTCCGGCGCGCTTGAGGCGCGGGTGTTTGGCGGTCTGCGTGCCCTTCATGCTTCAAGTTCTTCGAGCGCAGAGTTGAGCTCCTATGGTTATTATGGTTATCGCGCCGGTGCCGACAATCGTTTTCTTGGGTTTGGCCCCCGCATCGGCGCTGACGTGAGGTTCGGCCATGATCTTGGTATCGTTGCGAGCGTAGCGGCAGCGGCTCTTTACGGGCGTCACGACTCAACTGAAAGTCAAGGATTCTTTGTTGGTCCTTTTAGCATCGGAGTTTCCGAATCAGGGTCGCGCTACGATTGGGTGACTGACGTTTCCGCCTCGCTCGGCGTCTCCTATCGTCCATCCAAGATGACGGAGTTCGTTGCAGGATATCGTGGTGAGAAACTGTTTAACATTGGCTCGGCACAGCAGCAGAAGAACCTGACCTCGCACGGCCCGTTTGTCCGCGCCAACGTCAAGTTCTGATTTGCACCATTGAGGCGGCGCGGAGGACCGCGTCGCCTTTTTATTTCTGATTGGTTCTGGTCATTGGGGCGAGGATGAGTACAGCTTCGCAGACCCTGGAATTCACAACGCTTGGTCCGAACCCATACTCGCTCGGAATGGTCACGGAATTCGTTTCCCGATTCAAGCCCTTTATGGATTTCGGGTTAGGAGCCTCCGTCAACGCAATCGGCTATCAACTTCACAATGGTTCGCATTTGATTGCAGCGGACAAAGACACCATCGTTGGCTATCTCGGATGGGTCCAGACCACCGAAGATGTTGCTATGGACTGGCTACGTTTCGGTGGCCTACTTACGCCATCGCTGCAAGGTGATGTGCAGGTGATCACAATGCTTGCCGCCGTCGATAAGGCGACCGTTCGCCCCCTCTTGCACTCCGCCCGCAAGCGCTCAGGCTTACGCGCCGTCTTCTGGCAGCGCACATACGATGATGGCCGGCCCGCCGCTTTCCACAGCATCGCCCTACGATCCAGCGCCCGCTGAATGAGCGTATCGATCATCACAACCTGCAAGGACCGTTTGCATTATCTCATGCAGACGTTGCCCGAATTTGTGCGGCAGCAGGCTGCTGAAGTCATCGTCGTTGACTTCGACTGCCCAAAGGGAACTGCGGACGTGGTGCGTTCCGAGTTCCCGGGTGTCCGGGCGATCAAGGTAGACAATCGTCCAGCAATTAATCTGGGAGAGGCACGGAACGTTGGAGCGGCGAACGCAATTGGCGATGTGCTCGCCTTTGTCGATTGCGACATCGTTCTCGGCAATGATTTTCTGAACGCACTGGCGGGATGGTCAGGGAACACCTACGGAGAATTCGTTGGCGTCGACGATATCCGAGGGACGTGTGTTGTGCCACGCGACGCGTTCCGTTTCGTCGGCGGCTACGATGAAGTCATGACTGGCTACGCAGCTGAGGACCTCGACCTTTACGCCAGACTGCGTCTCGTCGGCCTCGAGCGGATTGTTTTGCCAAACAAACTAATTGCCCGGGCCCTAGAGAACACACCTGAGGAACGCGTCCGCTACCATGACATAGGGCGCAAGTTAAGTTTTGCCCGTGGCCGCGCCTACCGTCAGTTGAAGTCCAACCTGCTGTTGCTTAGCCGCCGCCCAGAGCTGGACTTGGAGCTTCGCCAGCATATCTGGGCAAAGTTGAGCGAGATGGTCACTTCTCCAGATATCTTTAAACAAGAACATTATATCGAAATCACACTGCCCTCGTCTGAAGAGGAGGGAATGCTCCCAGGGTGCGTCTTCACGCCATCAGTTCGACTTGGCGTCCGGCTGGCAAAGTAGGCGCGAGCAATGCTGAAAATCAACGATATTCTTGTTCCTCTAGCAGGAAACTACATACGCTTGCGTACTCACGTGTGGCGTCCTCAGGAGCCCACCGCGACACTCGTTTGCTTGCATGATTATATCGGGGACACAGGTGACTTCTTTTTGCTGGCTGAAAGTCTTTGCGCTGCCGGCATCAAAGTCGTCGCCGCCGACATGCCCGGGCGTAGCGAGAGCGGCGCGCTGCACGCCAATGAGTACGGACTTCCCCTATATCATGCATGCATCAATCAATTATATCAGCTCTGCGAACGTCGCTGCATGTTTTTGGGGTCCGGCTGGGGGGGCGCAATTGCTCTCACCTTCCTAGCGAGCGCCCGCGTCAAATTCCATGCGTTAGCCCTGCATGATCCTCTTGTGTCTTCCAGCGCCTTTTACCATCGTGCTGTATCAATAACACAGCTTGAGGCAGGGCTGGTGTTCGCTAACCGACAAGAGGCAGAGGGGTACGTCTTGGGCACCCGCGCAGGGCTGCTTGAGGCGCCCGAGCCAATTCGGATGGCGGTTGTGAAACGCAAGATACGAGAAACTGCGAGCGGCTTTGAAATGTCGTGGGATAGAAATCTCATCGCGGAATACAATGAAAAGCGCGTTTTCAATCTATCGTCGCTAGTTGATGTGGTCCCCACTCCGATGCTCTTAATGACATCAGATGAATTTCTTGCCCTCGAAGGTGACGCGTGGATCCCGCATCACCCTGTATCGCGTCGCCTTGTCATGGCGCGTAATAGCGACCCATTAGGCAACTCGGCGGTGTTAAGGCATGCGCGACAGACTGAGCTACATGCATTCATCATGGAAACCGTAGCCGCCTAGGTGAACCCTATGGGGGACTAAATTTGACTGTGAGCCCCCTCAATTGACGTTCGATCATAGCCTTCCACCGAGCGTTCTGGACGCTACTAGTCCAAATTTACTTAGAGCCACATCACTGTTTTAGCGCGCAGGCGAGCAAGCGTTCGCCGGGCGCGCCCTTCTCAATAGTAATCGTAACTGCCCAGGTTGTTTCCAGGCACCATTATTTTTAGCTGATTTTCCTGGACGCTTGAAGCGGTTTCCGATTCAAGAATGGGATGGTCGCTGAATCGCCAGATGTTCCGCCCCGTGAAGAACTGATCGCGTTGATTCAGGCGCTGTTGGCGGATAACGCTGCCTTGAAGGCTCGGGTCGCGGAACTTGAGCGGCGTCTGGGCCTGAACTCTTCCAACAGCGGCAAGCCGCCTTCGAGCGACGGTTTGAAGAAGCCGCCGCGCGTGAGAAGCCTGCGCGAGCGGTTTGGCAGAAAGCCGGGCGG
>CAMDKB010000245.1 GCA_945901195.1 Rhizobium sp. Q54 | reverse complement strand
CGACACGGCGACGCCGATATCGCTGTGAACATGCTTCAGCATGGTGTTTTCAGTATAGGTGACATTGGCTTCCGGCACGCGCTGCAAGGCCATGGCCAGCGCCTTGATGACGAAGTCATTCACGGAGATTTTATAAGCGGGCTGCTTTTCCTTGTTCTTCGGCGCGGCGGCATTGATCGCTTCGCGCGCCGCCAGCAGCGCTGTCAGATTGCAATCGACGCTGAGATAGAAATGCGGGATCGTTGTCTTGGCTTCAACAAGCCTGCGCGCGATAACTTTGCGCATCGTCTCGTGCGGCACTTCTGAATAGCTGCCCGGCTCGAAGAATTTCTTGATCGTCTCGTCGGACATGCCAGCGGGAAGACTTGCCGCAAGCGCGGGCGCTTTTGGCGCGGTGGCAGATGCCGCAGGCGCAGCCTTCGCGCCGCCGCCGGCAATCGCGGCCTTGATGTCGCGTTCCACGATCCGCCCGTGCGGACCAGAGCCCGAGACCTTGGTCAAATCAAGACCCGCTTCCTTGGCGAGTCTCCTAGCCAGCGGCGAGGCGAACAGCTTTTGCCCCGGCGCTTCACCGCCTTGCAGGTTTGCAGCAGGACGGTTTGCTGCAGGCGCTGCTGCTGCAGGCGCGGCAGGTGATGGAGTCGCAAGGGTTGGCGCGGCAGATATTGGCGCAGGAGGTGCAGCCACCGCTACAGGCGTGGCTTTCGGCGCTGAATTGCTGGCAGCTTTCACATCTTCGCCCTCGCCCGCGATGATCGCAATGACATCGTTCACCGCCACATCCTGCGTCCCCTCGGGCACGACGATCTTGGCCAAGACGCCTTCGTCGACGGCTTCGACTTCCATCGTCGCCTTGTCGGTCTCGATCTCGGCGATGACATCGCCCGACTTGATCTTGTCGCCCTCCTTCTTGAGCCAGCGCGCAAGATTGCCCTTCTCCATTGTTGGGGACAGTGCTGGCATGAGGATATTGGTTGGCATGTTAAGTCCTCTGTCTTGAATTTCAGGCCGGCGGCTTGCTGGTGTCGATGGGTTCATCGAAGGGCCACAGCACACCCAGGGAGAAGGGAGCGGCGTCGAAAGGCGGAATTTTCACTTCGTCTGCGCGACATATAAAATCCTGCCAGCGCCAACTTTCACCAGCGAGCTGGAAAGTTACGAGATAGAGCTCATCAGGGTTCAACAACCAGAGCGACTCTATTCCGGCTTGCGCATAGAGGGGCCGCTTCGTTATTCTGACGAAGGCTTCCGTATCCGGGGCCAGAACCTCGCAGACCCAGTCTGGTGGCGTTTCCAGATAGGCGTTTTTGGGAAGCGTTGGTAGCTGTTCGCGCCGCCATCCCGCGATATCGGGCACGACAACATTGGAGCCCAGATGCAGTTCGGGTTCAACCATGAATACCCAACCGCCCGGACCGCCGCGCCCATGCTGATATCCGCTGGTAATCTCACCGCCAAGACCATTGGCCGCCACCGCATGCCGGGGCGAGGGCCGTGGATGCGTCACCAGCGCGCCATGGATGATCTCCGCGACGAGCAGCGGCGAAACCGCTTCAAGGTCGGCGTAGGTCGCTCCTTTGGGCGCAGCGTCTGCCATTCAATCACCCTGCCACTTCAGTTAAGGGCATTGGTCGAGCCAGGATCGATGGATCGGTCAATCTCGGCATTGAACATCTGCCGTATCTCTTTGAGAACCTCGGCTTCGCTCAATTCGGTTTCCTGCGCGAAGATGCGCGCAGCGTGGCGAGCGACATCCACCAGCAGGAGCCCCCAGATATTGGGGGTCTCGAAGGCGCGCTGAAGGGTCACTGAGAGACCATTGTCCACGACAAGCGCCCTCAACACCTCGACACCACCATGTTCGATGGCGTCTGGTGGAACCGGCAATTCATGCACTTCAGGCTTGTCCATGCCCCTGATCCTGTCTGCCGCAAGTCGGCCCTTACCGGTACAAAATGGACTTCACTGAGGCGACAATCTCGGGAATGCTTGGCAGGGCCAATCTTTCGAGATTGGCGGCATAGGGCATCGGGACATCCTTGCCGGTGATGCGCACCACAGGCGCGTCAAGGTAGTCGAATGCTCCGGTCATGACCTGCGCCGCGATTTCCGCCCCGACCCCCGATTGCGGATAGCCCTCTTCAATCGTGACGCAACGGCCCGTTTTCTTCACCGAAGTCAGAATGGCTTCCAGGTCCATCGGGCGGATGGTCCTGAGATCAATGATCTCGACGTCGATGCCTTCCTTTTCAAGCTCAATCGCTGCGTTCATGGCGTAGCGCACGCCAATCGACCAGGTGATGATGCTGACATCCTTGCCCGGCCGAACAGTTTTTGCCTTGCCGATGGGCACCAGATAATCTTCGATCTCGGGTACTTCGAACGATTGGCCGTAAATGATTTCGTTTTCGAGGAAGACAATCGGATTGGGATCGCGAATCGCGCTCTTGAGCAGCCCCTTTGCGTCGGCGGCGCTATAGGGCGCAACGACTTTCAGGCCGGGAATGCTGGAATACCAGGCGGTGAAATCCTGGCTGTGCTGAGCGCCCACACGCGAAGCGGCTCCATTGGGACCACGGAACACGATCGGACAGCCCATCTGCCCGCCAGACATATACAGCGTCTTGGCGGCGGAATTCACAATCTGGTCGATGGCCTGCATGGCAAAATTGAAGGTCATGAACTCGACAATCGGCTTCAGGCCAGCCATGCCCGCACCCACCGCAATGCCGGCAAATCCATGCTCGGTGATTGGTGTATCTATCACCCGCTTGGCGCCGAATTCCTGCAGCAGGCCCTGCGTGACTTTATAGGCGCCTTGATATTCGGCGACTTCCTCGCCCATCACGAACACATCGCCGTCGCGGCGCATTTCCTCCGCCATCGCGTCGCGAAGCGCCTCGCGTACAGTCATCGTGACCATTTTTGTGCCCTGAGGAATTTCTGAATCAGGCGGCGCTAAAGCAACAGGGGCAGAAGGTGCGGCAGTGCTCTTCACGGCAGCAGGCACAGCGGCTTCCGCCACTTTCGGCGCCGGTGCGGCACTGGCTTCTTCACCTTCGCCCGCGATCACGGCAATCGGCGTATTCACCTTCACATTCTCGGTGCCTTCCGGCACCAGAATCTGCGCGATGATGCCTTCATCGACAGCTTCCACTTCCATGGTCGCCTTGTCGGTTTCAATCTCGGCAAGAACATCCCCGGATTTGACGCGATCACCGGCCTTCTTCAGCCATTTGGCAAGCTTGCCCTCTTCCATGGTGGGCGACAGCGCAGGCATCAGCACATTGATTGACATGGACTAACCTCGACAATGCCTCAAAGGAGGCCAAACTTGTTGAACACTGCAAACGTGACAGCAGCGATGAGAAGCAAGATGCTCAGGATCTGAGCCACACGAAGCCACCGAGATTCACCCTTGACATGACCGTTACCGGCCTCGATCCTGTAGCGCTGCATTTCAGCGCGCCGGTCTGCAATCTGCACAAGAGCCGCCGTGAGCGTGCGAAACTCCCGCAGCACATGCCATACGAACAGCCCAATGGCTGCAAGCACGGCAAGGCCAATCATTACAGCTTGAGGATCGAACGGCAGAGCCGCCATCTTGCATGCCTCAGATCAGGATATCGGTGTAGAGTTCAGAGACTTCTGGCTCGGGATCGTTGGTGGCGAACTCGGCAGCTTCGTTGACGATGTTGCGCACTTCGCCATCGATCTTCTTGAGATCATCCTCGCTCGCAAACTTCTTTTCCAGAATGCGGCTGCGCACCATTTCGATAGGGTCGGATTCGTCGCGCACCTTCTGCACTTCTTCGCGGGTGCGATATTTTGCAGGGTCCGACATCGAATGGCCGCGATATCTGTAAGTCTGCATTTCCAGAATGTAGGGACCATTGCCAGCCCGGCACCAGGAGATGGCCTTGTCGGCAGCCGCTTTGACCGCGCATACATCCATGCCGTCGACCTGTTCACCGGGAATATTGAACGAAATGCCACGGCGCGAAAAATCGGTCTGCGCCGAAGCGCGCGTGACCGCAGTGCCCATGGCGTAACGATTATTCTCGATGATGTAGACCACGGGAAGCTTCCACAGCTCTGCCATGTTGAAGCTCTCGTAAACCTGCCCCTGATTGGCAGCGCCATCGCCAAAATAGGTCAGTGAGACGTTGTCATTTCCGCGATAGCGATTGGCGAAAGCCAGCCCTGTTCCGAGCGAAACCTGCGCGCCGACGATGCCATTGCCGCCATAAAAATGCTTTTCGCGGGAGAACATGTGCATCGAGCCGCCCTTGCCCTTCGACAAGCCGCCCCGGCGTCCGGTGAGCTCTGCAAGCACGCCCTTGGCGTCCATCCCCAAAGCCAGCATGTGGCCGTGATCGCGATACCCCGTGATGACAGCGTCGCCACTCTTGGAGGCCATCTGCACACCCGTCACGATCGCTTCCTGACCGATGTAAAGGTGACAGAAACCACCGATCAGACCCATGCCATACATCTGGCCCGACTTCTCCTCGAACCGGCGGATCAGGAGCATCATGCGATAGGATTGAAGTTCCTCTTCGCGCGAAAAAACCGCAGGCGCGGTTACAGGAAGATTGGGTGTCGCCTCTGCGGCTGGTTTACGTGCGGCCTTTGCGGCAGGCGCGGCTCGGGTGGCAGGCATCTACGCTCCCTGAATGGCTTTGGCGCCGGGATAACGGCTAACTCCGGCGCGCGATCAGATTACCCGACACGACCAAGGAAAGCGAGAGGCGAGGGTCAAGAAAAAATATGCTGCAATGCACTGATTTCAATGTCTAATAAAAAATGAACTGCATTTCAGTTATTCGATCATAATAACTGAAATTAAGTTACTTCAGCTTGTTCAATTTCCCTTTTCGAGGAAAATCATGACGTCATTCTTGTGTACCCGCCCCAAAACAAGGCGCGCTTCTTCTTCCACCAGCTCACGGTCCACAGTTTTGCCCCGCAACATGGCGACGCGCCGCTCCAGACTTGCCTTTTCTTTCAGCAATTGGGAGCGCTCGACCTGAAGCACCTCCATCTGGGCGCTATATTCATCCTTGGCCTTGGTTCCCCTCTGGCCATTGACAGCATGCCAGACGAAATAGCTCGTAACCGAGCCGGAGACGGCCAGCAGCAAAACTGGAAACAATATGGCGCGGATTCGGTGTCGGATGATCATGGCGCATGGTTGCGCGGGAAAGTTAATGTAAAGTTACCCAGTCGCATTTTGCGGAGTTCTACGAGTATTTTGAACCTTCCGGTGCAAGTTTAGGCAAAATCAGGCGTAAAAGCGTGCGGTAATCACTGGTGGTCTCATACCTGAAAAATTCAATCGACAACCGCGCAGCGGTGCCAATTTGCCGCAAATCAACAAGGAGCCTGGAGCAATTCATCCAACGTGCTCATGCCGAGATGGCATATGTTGAAACAGTATGTTCGTCGCTGCAACGGTAAGCCCGATAGGTATCCAGAGATTTATTGACGACGACGACGAATTCCTCCAACCGTGTTGTGTTTATAGTCTCAATGTCCAATTCGATCTGAAAACCAAATCGTGCGGCAGACTTCATGCCATATGTCCCAAGCAAACCTCCAAGCGTATGTACGAAGTTGCCGGCAGTGCGCATCTCCTCGCATTCAATGCTTCTGTGAAGCTGGTCCAATAGAGCGACTACATTTAGTTCCGCCATCAGCAGCATGCGTGGAAACTCAAGCGGTTCAAAAGCGTCTGCCAAATCGGCCAGTTTTTCGTAGTCGAGCAATATGTCCCCCGGATCTGCCTTTGGCTTATTAAAAGGGCTCTTCGCCAGTGATGACATTGGCCTGGTCTCCTTTGTGCTGTTCAACGGTGCTGTATTGGTTGCATGCGCAGTTTGGACAGACGAAATCAGACACGCTGCAGACTTATCGTGCCGGCTATTGGCTTTGCGCTGTTGGGGTTCTCAATTCTTCGCCCGCACTTAGAATGCCCTTTCACGCTGCGTCAGGAGCAAGAGCAATAAATCGCGACCGCAACACATGGTTAATGATTTGTCCCCTGATTTACGGGGACTCATTGAAGCCAGGGATTGCCGGTCAGTCTCGAAAAATACCGATTGAATTTAAGAGCCGCCCCCTGGAAAATCTACTGAACGATTCTGCCTCATGCCGATCTGGCGGCATGCCTGCTTTTGTGCAACAATTTCCAGCGAAGCCGGTAGAGATCAAAAAAGACCGTCCCGGGAGACAAACATGAGCCGCGATCAGCAACATGTATTCCTGCTCAATGTCGGGCATTTTTTCGATCATCTGACGACCCTGCTGTTCGCCACCATCGCGGCTGTGGCGCTGGTGAAGGACTGGGGCATGAGCTATGCGCAGCTGGCTGCCTATGCCACACCGGGCTTTGTCGCGTTTGCCTTCTTCTCGCTGCCGGCTGGATGGCTCGCCGATCGCTGGAGCCGCGAAGGCATGATGGCCGTCTATTTCGTCGGGCTCGGCCTTGCCTGCGCCGCAACCGCGCTGGCGCAAACCCCGTTGCAGATTTCCTTCGGCCTGTTCGTGCTAGGCATGTTCGCCGCCATCTACCATCCGGTGGGACTGGCCCTTCTCGTGCAGGGACGCGGGGCGAAGACCGGCATGGCCATCGCGGTCAACGGCGTCTTCGGCAACATTGGCGTCGGCAGCGCCGCGCTGGTGGCGGGCTATTTCATCGACCACGGCGGCTGGCGTTATGCGTTTGTCATCCCGGGCCTCATTTCAGTAGCGCTCGGGGTTTACTACGCCTGGTTCATGCGTGCGGAAATTGCCGAGCGCAATGCCCATGCGGTCAAGAAAGACAAGACCGCTGCGCCCGCCGGAATCCAGATCGACAAATCACTTCTGGTGCGCATGTCCGCCATCATCTTTTTCACAGCTGCCTTGTCCAGCCTGATTTTCCAGGCGACGACTTTCGCGCTGCCCAAAATACTCGACGAGAGATTGCAGTCGATTGTCGGCTCGGCGACCCAATTGGGTTGGGTGGCGTTTCTTGTCTTTTCCCTGTCTTCGCTGGCGCAATTGTTGACCGGCGCATCGCTTGATCGC
>CAMDKB010000244.1 GCA_945901195.1 Rhizobium sp. Q54 | reverse complement strand
AGGGCTAAAGGGAGACACAAAATGGACTTCAGGCATATCGGCAAATCGGGCCTGCGTGTTTCAACGCTCGGCATTGGCTGCAATAATTTCGGTGGTCGTAACGATGAAGAATCTTCCCGCAAGGTGCTGCATGCGGCGCTCGATATCGGCGTCAATTTTTTCGATACGGCAGATGTCTATCCGGTCGGCAAATCCGGTGAATCCGAAGCGATCATGGGCCGGGCGCTGACAAGCCATCGCAAGGACATCATTCTCGCAACGAAATTTGGCTTGCCCATGGGTCGTCTCACATCCGGCAATTTCGGCGGTGGTAACGCTTCGCGCAGTTATATCATCAGCGCGATTGAAGATAGCCTCAAGCGGCTCAATACCGACTACATCGATCTCTACCAGCTGCATTTCCCCAATCCAGTCACACCTGTCGAGGAGACATTGCGTGCGCTTGACGATGCCGTACGCGCGGGAAAAGTGCGCTACATCGGCATTTCCAACATGCCCACATGGCAGGTGGTGGATTCCATCCGTGCGTCGGATCGCATGAATGTCGAACGCTTTATTTCAAGCCAGAACCAGTACAGCCTGCTGGCGCGTGATGTTGAAGCCGAACTCATGCCTGCGCTATCCCATCACGGTTTGGGATTATTGCCATTCTTCCCGCTGGCGGGCGGCTTTCTCTCCGGCAAATACCGCCGCAACATGGCCATGCCGCAGGGATCGCGCCTGACAAAATCGCAAAATCTCGCCGACATGTTCCTCACGGACCAGAATTACGAGATCGTCGAAAAACTGGACGCATTCTGTGAAGCGCGCGGGATGAGCATGCTGCAGCTCGCCTTCCGGTGGTTGCTTGCGCACGATGTCATTCCCAGCGTAATCGCAGGCGCCAGCACGCCTGAACAGGTCAAGCAAAATGCTAAGGCTGTCGCAGGCGCATTGAGTGCGGAAGATCTCGCGGAAATCGAAAAGATTGCAGGTAACGCGCCGCACCGTTTCTGGGTGCATTAAGGTCTACGGGAAAAGGGGAAGCCGGTTTTCCGCCCGCAAACGCTGAAGAATATAAGACGAGAACGCAGGCCCCCGGGTTAAGAAATCAACTTGCCTTGGGTCCGCTCTCAAGCCGTTCGGCCATCGACCGACGCTGTGGCCACGCCCGTGCCCAGAAAAGGAGCATGAAAAGCGCGCCACCGGCTATCGTCGCCTGCAGACCAACAAAATTCGCGATCCAGCCCATTAGCACAGCGCCAAGCGCTGGCAGGCCGTAAGCAAAGATGATGAACAGGCTCATGACTCGCGCACGAAAGTCCTGCTCCACGCTGTTTTGCACCAGCGTCTGAGCTGCCACATTACCTGACAGCATGAACGCGCCCATGACCGCAAGAAACGCTGCAGCCACGTAGATTGATGCAAACTGCATCGCGAGCATCAGCGAAAGCCCGGTGAGGATGGTCGAGAAAATGAGGAGCGCCGTCAATCCGCTCATTTCACCGCGCCTGGCCAGCACAAGGCTCGCCAGCAAAGCGCCGATTCCGATGGCCGCAAGCAGGAGGGCAAGGCCAGTGGGTCCAGCATCAAAAACCTTTCCCGAAATGCCCGGCATCAGTTCGATGACCGGGCGGATGAAAAAGCTCGTCGCCCCCAGCATGATCATGACAAACCGGATGCCCCTGTGCCGCCAGGCATAAACGAGGCCTGATCCGATTTCCTTGAGTAGCCCCTCCGATGTGGCCCGCGTGGAGCGCCTCTCCTCGATGTGGATGGATTGCAGCAACCAGAAGAACAAAAGGAAACTCAGTGAACACAGAACCATGACCGCGCCGGTGCCAATCCAGACGATCAGGCCGCCGGCGATCGCAGGGCCGACGATACGCGATGCGTTGAACGAGGCCGAACCCAGTGCAATGGCGGAGGACAGGTCGCGCTTGCTGACCATCGCATTGACAGCCGCCATGCGCGCGGGCTGACCCAGCGATTCAGCTGATCCAAAACACATGGTGATGACGATCAGCAGGGCGATATTGATCCAGCCCATCAGGATGAGGAAGGCCAGAAAAGCCGTCAGCACACCCGCCAGGATCTGACTGAGGCGGATGATGCGCATGAAGCCGAAACGATCAGCAAATGCACCTGAAAAAATTGCCAGTGCTACAGTCGGCACAAGATCGGCGAACGCCACCGCACCCAACCACGTCGTCGAATGCGTCAGCTCCCAGGCCAGCCAGCCGATAGCCGTGCGATACATCCAGCGGCCAATAGTCGCCAGTGAATGGCCAAGCCAGTAGGTCCGGAACAACGGGATGCCAAGCGCACGGCCCGCACCGCCAAGTAAACGAGTAAGCGCCAATATCATGACCGTGAGTTTGTCGGCGGATGAGCCGATGATCTCAACTTATAGGCATACCCGGACACGTAGGTAAACAGCGTTGGCGGACAACGCCCATGCATCATATGGAGGGCTCTGGCCGTTGGCAAAATCATCTTGCCTGGCGTGCTTGCTCGATCATGGCGCGCAACAACGGACTTGGTACGACGATGCGGCCCTTGTCGTCATAAAGTCCGCGATATAGGCCTTGCAGCAAGGGAATGATGCGCTTGTCATAGGGCGCAAGCATCGCCCATTCGCCCAGATTGACGATAAAGCGCAACTGGCTGCGGCTACCATATGTGGAAGATAAATGGGATTTTACATCCTTCGCGCCATTGCCGTAAACGAAATGAAAAGTCGCCACGAGTTGGCCGATCATTTCGTCGCTGACTGAATCCGGCTCGATCTGTTTCATGAACGTGAGAAAGCGGATCGGGAAGATTGCATGCGAGACGTCCTCAATGCGCCCGCCCGGCATGTATCTCCATGTCAGGGAACCGGCTTCACCGGGGTGCATCTGGTTCTTCGTGTAGATTGCAATGTCGAGCGCGAGTTTGCGATATCTTCCTGCCTTGGCTCCACTTTCCGGCATAGGTGCATCCCGGTGAACATGAAAGAGCGCCGCGATCTGTTCGCCATAAGCGGTAATCATGTTGAGGGGCAGCAGTGGCGAGGTCCGAAAGCCCGCGAGCTCTGAGCATGACGACACAAGCGGGGCATCGGGCGCCTTGAGGGCGAGCCCGTCGTCAGCAGGCACAAGGCGGCGTTCGAAATAATGTGCATTCGCTTCAAAGAATGCCAGCGCCTGCATGATATCAGCCCGTTCGGCAGGCAGGAGATGCGCCGCTTCATTGACGAGCATGTGGTATATCAACTGCAGATAAGGTGCGGCGATAGCGGCATTATGCACATCAAATGCAACTGACACGCCACACCTGTAGCGTGAAGAAAGCCATACAGATTGGGCCTCTCCGGTAAATGCGTCCTTGGCGCCTGTTACTCCGGCCGCAAGCTTGCGCAATTGGTTGATCTGATCGAGCCCGGTCTTGAGATAGGCGGGATTGTGCGTCGTGCGATAACGGATCAGCAGCGCCTGCGCGACAGGATAAATCCCCCAGCCATTGGGGTTGTCGCCCGCGATATTCGCAGCAAAGCTTTGGTGCGCTTCCGCCAGGCCGGGCGCGAGCTCTATCTTTGGCGGGTCAGGCGATTGTGCGAGGGCAGGGACCGCGAAAAACTGCAAGGCCGCGAGCACACCGGCAATCGCTACCGCGCCTACGCAGCGTCTATAGAGCCAATTGAAAAGGGGGAGATTGCAGAGCAATCTCCCCCGGTGAAATGCATGCGCTTTGATCTTTGGGTTCATCGCCACGCATCGATAGAGACGGTCGCGTTTTTCATCCGCGTGCCTTCATAAATGCGCCACGCGCCCTGCGTCTCGCCGCCCGTCACCACAATGTTGATCTCATGCGCCTGAAAGACTTTAACGAGTTCATTCGGTTTGGCCTTGAGATTGGTCGCATAGGGTTCGACGCCAGCCACCGCGAGTGGATGAATGAGGGTCTGTACCCACATTTCGTTCCAGTATTCCCGCGCCGGTAATTTGGCGTTGGCGGCCATCCAGTCAACCAGCTTCTGGCGTGTATCATAGCCCTTATCGACATAGAGCCGGGCGACAATGGGATCCATGATCACGAGCGGTGATTGCCGCGCGTCGGCTGCAGTCAGGCAGCGCAACATCTTGTCTTCCCAATGCTCGCGCGGCCCAAAGCCCGAGGACATATATCGCCCGCCGCGAAATACGGTCACGGTGGAATCTGTCGGTTTGAAGCCGTAGCGCACATGCATGGGCTCCCACGGGCTCGCCTCTTCATTTTCGGCGAAGACGAAGCCGTAGGACAACGGATTGCCCAGCGTGCCCATATAAGTGTCGCCGGGTGTCGAGCCGCCCTGCAGGTTCTGCGACAGCAGATTCCACGCGCGGCCTATAGTGGCGTTGGCGTGGCTATAGGGGCCAGTTGCGCCGATGCCGCAATTCATGCCAATTTCATTGCGGATCGGTCCGTTGATGACGCCGATGCCGGCAAACGACGTCGTGCTGGACGATTTTGCCGTAACGCCGCTTGAGGCCATGGCAAGGAGCACCGGCAGATATTCCGGCTTGGCCCCCGCCATCACGGCGTTGATTGCAACCTGTTCAACGTTGAACTCCCAGTCCTCCCGGAAGGCTGTTGGCGAAAGCCGTCCGACAATCTCGTCGCGTGGATGGCTCGTGCCTTTCAGCATTGCGTTGACGCGTTCTTCTGTCGGCAAAATGATCGGAAGGAAATCCGTCCAGAAATTCTGCTCGAACAGCTCTCGCAAATTATCCTCAGTATCCGCCTCCAGGAAGCGCGGATTGGAACGCTCGAAGCTCATGCCCTTCAGGTCATTGTCGTTGAGAGCGCTTGTGAGCCCCTCAATGATCTCCTGCATGAACGGTCGTTTGCTGATCGGGTCCACGCCCTCGATATAGGCGCGAAGATCGGCGGGGGATTTATCCACCAGCGGCTGCGGTACAAAAGCCTGCCGGGCGGTCGGCATGCCATTGGCGGTTGCGACGGACTTGGCCAGACGCGCAAAGACATGCGTGTGAATGGCAATCGAAGGAATGCCGGCTTTTTCAAGTTCTAGGGCCAGCCCCACGACCGTGGGGCTACAGGTGCTTCATAAGCCTACGCCGAGGATGGCCGCATCGCCATTGGCCACCACCTTGGCGCGCATGTCGGGATCGTCGACCCAGCTTTCTCTCGGCTTAATCATCACCGTTTTCATGCTGGGGATATGTTGCGCGAACCAGTCTTTCAACTCGTTCATGAAAACTTCGGAATTGTCGAACAGGCAGTCGACGAGATAGACGAGCTTGCCCTCAAGGCTGGGGTGCCTCTGTGCAAGGCGCTTGCCCGCGACCTTGGGCGCAAAGCCGCGCGGGTCATGTACGGTAATTCTGTCCGCCATCGTGTCCTCCTGAATCCTGATGACTATATTGCTGCCGGCGGCCATGTCCCGTCAAGCAGGTAGCCATGCGCTGCGCGCGCAGCGGTTGCGCCTTCTTCCGCTGAGGCTGCGGCGCGAAATATCGAACCCGATCGGACCGTGCCTGCAGCGAACAGCCCCCTGGCTGAGGTCCGCATGGATGCGTCAGCCTGGATCGCGCCCGCGCTGTCGAGTGTTGCAAGGCCTTCGGCAAGTCCCGCCTGCGCTGTCAGCCCCGGAAAAACGAAGACCGAAGCGCAAGGCAGTTCACTGCCGTCGGAGAGCTTCACGCCTGTCACCCCTTCGTTCCCAAGGATTTCCGTCACCCGCATCCCGGTTTTGATCGACACTTTGGGGCTACTGGTAACCTGTTCAACGAAATGCGGCTGCGCGGCGAGGCCGCCGCCTTCAGTCACAACGGTGATCTTCGCTGCAGGACCAAGCAAGGCCAGTGTTTCCTGAAGCGCCGAATCTCCTCCACCCACGACCACCACGTCCTTTCCGCGCAACATGGGTGCATCACAGCTCGCGCAATGGCTGACGCCCCTGCCTTCGTAAGACTCTTCGCCAAGGACACCAAGCTTCTTGAGCGAGGTCCCCGTGGCAAGGATCAACGCGCCCGCCGCATATTTCGAGCCGCCAGCTGAAACGCTCCAGCGATCGCCTTCTGGCGTTAGCGAATCTGCCTCGATCATCTCGAACTGTGCCCCGGCATCGGCGGCTTCTTCCTGCGCAATCGGGCAGAGATCGTAACCTGGAATGCCCTCAGGTTGCGCAGGCCAGTTCTCGACACTCTCGATGCTTAGAAGATGCCCGCCCAACGTGTTGCCGGTGAGCACCAGCGTGGAGCGCCCAAGTTTTGCCGCCTCCCGGCCTGCGGTTAGCCCGGCAATGCCGCCGCCAATGACGATGATGTCGAATGAGTTTGACATGGATTTCCCTGCGCCCTGGACCTTGTGAATGAATCAATGATCCGGAACGTTTGATTGCGGCAAATGAACTTTAGAGTCTAAATGTACTCATGAACAAGAACAAGTCCGGTATTCCCTGGCAGTCCAGCCTCCCCCCCGTTGATCGCTTGCTCAAATCGCCAGCGCTTGCAGCGCTTGTGTCGGCTCATGGCCGGGCGCCGGTTGTCGAGGCCGCACGTTCGACACTCGACAATATGCGCGCCGAGATCGCCGCCGGGAGAGCGCCTGATGTTTCCGATGCTGCTTTGGCGGCTATTGCAGCTAACGCAGTTGAGCGCGCGATGACGCCAACCCTGCGACCGGTGTTCAATCTCACCGGCACGGTGCTGCACACTAATCTGGGACGTGCGCCATTGCCACACGAAGCGCTGGACGCAATCGCCAGCGTCGCGCGCGGCGCATCCTCCCTCGAATATGATCTGGCAACTGGCAGACGCGGCGACCGTGACAGCCACCTGGATAGCTTGTTGGCAAAACTCACCGGCGCTGAGGCGGCCACCGTCGTCAACAACAACGCCGCCGCCGTGCTGCTCGTGCTGAATACACTCGCGCAGCGCCGCGAAGTCATTGTCTCACGTGGCGAACTCATCGAGATTGGTGGCGCTTTCAGGATGCCCGATATCATGGCGCGCGCAGGCGCCAAGCTGCGCGAAGTCGGTACGACCAATCGCACTCACGAAAAAGACTATCGCGATGCCATCAATGATCGCACCGCTGCCTTGATGAGCGTTCACACCAGCAATTATGTTGTGCAGGGCTTTGTCACATCC
>CAMDKB010000243.1 GCA_945901195.1 Rhizobium sp. Q54 | reverse complement strand
CACAGGCCAGAACAAGAGATTGCAACGTGCATAGCACCTCAATCACACCTTGGCGGGCCGAAAAACCTGATGCTGAAGTTTCGTCTAGCCGGCGGAGCATTGCACCCAGGCTCGATTTTGCAAGGCCTTTCGCAATTTCCACGGCACTGCTGGGAATGGCGAACAAAGTCACCTCATCAAGCGCTTCAGCATAAATGCCACCGAGCCCGGCGACCAGAAAATGACCAAGAGGCGATTCGTAAGTCACACCGGCGATCAATTCCACACGTGAAGGCAGCATTTTCTGGACAATCAGGGTCGACGCGTTACGATCCACACCGGCTGAAACAAATGCGCTTTCAATCGCTGAATAAGCCTGTTCCATCTCCGCTGCGCTGGCTATTCCAGTCACCACAAGTCCAGCATCATTCTTGTGTGCAATGCCAGGCGCAATGCCCTTCAACACAACAGTGCCGCCAGCCGCGAGCTGCGCGCCCTTGCACGCATCCAGATCATTCGCATGAACGCTTTCAACCAGGGGCACACCCGCCCTGCGAAGGATTTCCGCGCTTTTAATTTCACTCAATACGCCAGCGCCTGCATGGGTATCGATGATGGCCTTGGCCTGCAAGGCTTTTTGAACATCCAAAGCCGCAGGTGTGGTATCTGCTCGGGCAAATTCAACAGCATCATAAAGACAGCGAAGACTGGCAAAACAGGTTGCCGTGTCACGAAAGACCGGAATTTTCTGGCTCGCGAGATAATCGACGATGCTGTCGCGCATGCCGCCTGGCGACACGCAGACCACCGGGGCCCCGGTGCGTTCACGCCGCCGGACCAGAATTTCGGCGACAGCGCGGTCACTGCGCTCCTGCGGCAGCATATGCGAATAGAAAATCACTGGGCCAAAACATCCGTCGCTTTCGGCAGCCAGAAATAATTTTTCGAGATTGGGCCAGCCCGCGATGTTGCCGCCATCAACCGGGTTGCGCACCAGACCAGCACCATTGAAAGTGGCAATGGCTTCCCCAGCCGCGCCGCCCCAGGATCCATCGGAATCTCCGGCCAGTCTGATGCCAAATTCTTCGGCGTGATCGGCAATGAGTTCCGCCCCTCCCCCTGAGGAAGAAATGCAGATCAGATCGAAGTTTCCTGTATCATGTGCAGGTGCGCCATCCGCCAGAAGCGCGCAAGCGCCTGCCAGCGCCTCGATGCCCCGCACCTGCAAGATTCCACACTGTCGAAACAACGCCTCATAGGCGCGCGTACTGCCCGCGAGCCGGCTGGAATGCGCCAGCGCAGCACTCGCGCCAGCTCGCGAGCGGCCGAGTTTCAGCGCAACAACGGACTTTTTTGCAGCGCGCGCCCGTTGGCTCAGCGCGCGCAACCGCGCGCCATCTCGCACGCTCTCGACGATCAGTCCGATGACACGTGTGTCTTCGTCTTCAATGAAATATTCGAGTATATCGAGCATGTCCGTGTCAGCCTCATTGCCAACAGGCACAAACTGGGCGAGGCACGTTCCAAATGATCGCAACATCGGCGCAACTGAATTCAGCAGGGCTCCGCTATGGGCAACGATAGCCACCGTGCCCGGTGTCGTGCGATCACCATGAGATGTATTATAGCCAAGCGCCAACTTTGCGTTCGCATTCCATATCCCGTTGGTATTCGGGCCTAACAAGCGCATGCCATGCGCACGCACGATGCGTGTCACCTCTTCCTGACGATGCCGCCCTTACGCCGTTCCGATTTCGGCATAACCGCTGGAGCCTATGATAACGGCGCGCACACCCTTGGCTGCGCAATCCTCTATCGCTGCAACCGTGCTGGCCGCCGGCACAAGAATGATGGCGCAATCCACGTCTCCTGGCACGTCACGCAACGACGGATAGGCTACCAGCCCTTCGATCTGGCCGCCCGCCGGATTGATGGGATAAATTGCGCCCTCATAACCGCCAGCCATCAGATATTTCACTGTGACATTGCCATGTTTGAAAGGCGTTGCAGATGCGCCGATAATGGCGACGCTTTTCGGCTTGAACATGGGAACGAGCGAATGGGGAAGCCTGCCAGCAGCATTCATGGGATCAGCGCCCTTGCCAGTTCGGCGCACGTTTTTCCAGAAACGCCCGCGCCCCCTCCTTGCGATCCTCGGACGCGTAGACGTCGGGACCCGTATCAAGACGCAACCCCGCATGAAGCGGCAGGTTGAATGATTTCTGCCAGGTCAATTTAAGGCGCTGCAACGAGAGTGGCGCTGAGGATGTGATTTGCGCCGCCAGCTCCATGGCGACATTCATAAGTTCAGCTGACGGTGCGATACGATTGACGAGGCCCCAGCGCTCAGCTTCGCCAAGTTCTATCCGCCGCCCGGTATAGAGCCATTCCAGCGCTATGGCAGGCGGCAGAATTTGCGGCAATACAACGGATGCAAAATGCGCACCCATGCCGCGTTTGGCTTCAGGCAATCCAAAAAATGCATGATCAGCCACGACTCTCAAATCGCAGGCCAGGGCCAGTTCGCATCCCCCTGCAATGGCTGGGCCATTGACGATCGCCATTGTTGGCTTGCGGCTGTCGATCAGAACCTCCGTAATGGCCCGGCCCGGTTCGTGGAGCGGTCCTCGATAGTCGCCCGTGGATTCATCTTGCGCGCGCGCATCCTTCAGGTCCGCACCTGCGCAAAAAGCCTGCGTCCCCGCCCCCGTAAGTGCGATGAGATAAACATTGGGGTCGCTGTCCGCGGCTATGACGGCGCGACGGATCGCTTCCGTCATGGCGCGCGAAAGCGCATTGCGGCGTTCCGGCCGGTTGAGGGTCAGCAGACGCACCCGGTCCCTCGCCTCTACCTTCAGCACAGAATGGATGTCTTCCACGTCACTCATTTAAATGCCTCCCAGGCAATCCCTTGTCCAAACGCCTGACCTCAAAGTCGAGCCAGCGGGCTTTTCGCATCCACCTGCGCGGAGCCATAGCAGATTATATTATTGCCGTTCGATCCGTGCGAGCGCCACGTATTCTTTCCATGCGCCGATTTACTTCAGGTTGATGACAGGGGTCGAGCCTGAGGAGGTGACGGCTGAGGGTCGAGACTATCCGCCTTAGTTTCGCAGGTTGAGTATCGTGCGTCCAATGGTCAGAACGAACCTCGCCCATGCCCGACCGGCATGAATGCCACGCAGGGCTTCCTGGTTTTTGAAGCGACCGGGCTAGCCAAAAAACCGAGCGTCAACGCACCCGTGGCTTGCCAAACTCGGCAAGATCACACACTTTGTCGGGCAAGAACGTCCGTTCCATAGGACCCGTTCATATTCCCTTGCACCCGTGAACCCGGAATCGACCGCGAAATGATGAAATTCTTTTCTGCCATTGATCGGCAAAGCCGCCTGATCCTGCTCGGCGCCGCGGCCTTGTTGACCATTGGTATGGGAATTCGTCAAAGTTTCGGTCTGTTTCTGACGCCCGTGACCAAAGACCTCGCTATTACCGCAGCTGACTTTACCTTGGCGATCGCCATCCAGAATGTTGTTTGGGGCCTCAGCCAGGCCTTTGTTGGCGCTATTGCCGATCGTTATGGCTTGCGCAGGACCCTGCTCGCAGGCGCAGCGATCTATGTCGCGGGACTTGGGATCATGGCAACGGCGAAGGGCGTGACCGCTTTGCTCGTCGCTGGCGGATTGATCGGCATTGCCCTCGCCTGCACCGCCACCTCGTTAACGATGTCAGCCTGCGCCCGCGCCGTTACGCCCGGCCAACGCAGCATGACACTCGGCGTTGTGTCTGCTGTTGGTTCTCTTGGCACGCTTGCCGGTCCGCTCACCACACAGGTGATTCTCGGGCACGAGCCCTGGCAGGTGGGCATGCTGTTTTTCATGGCCCTTTCAATCGTCATGCTCCCGGCCGCCTTCCTTGCCGGAGGCGCGGACAATATTCCACAGCCAGCCGCAATGGAGCGCGCATCCATGAGCGAAGTTTTGGGCGATGCATTGCGCAATCGCCAGTTTCTCGTGATGTCCGGCGCGTATTTCGTTTGTGGCCTCAACCTGATGTTCCTGACAACACACCTGCCGGCTTATATCTCCCTCTGCGGACTTGATCCCATGCTGAGCGCGTGGACACTGGCTGTCATCGGCGGCGTAAGCGCTATCGGTTCTCTCGTCACGGGCTGGCTTGGCGGCCGCTATCCCAAGCATATCATTCTTGGCACGGTTTACGTTCTGCGCTCGGTCATGATCGCAGCCTATTTCGCGCTGCCGCCGACATCGGGAAGCACCCTTCTTTTCGCCGTCGCAATGGGCCTGCTGTGGTGGCCCGGCCTTGCCCCACTCACCGCCGGCATCATCGCCGATGTTTTCGGAACCCGGTACCTGGCGACCTTGCTCGGCATGGCCTTTGTCGTACATCAGGTCGGCTCGTCACTGGGAACATGGGGCGGCGGCCTGATATTCGACATGACAGGTTCCTACGATCCCGCCTGGCAGGTGGGCTCTGTCATTGGAATCACCGCAGGCATCGTTCAGATTGTCTTTGGCGGACCTCCCCGCAGGCGCGAGATGTCAAGATCCACTCAAGCGCCCGCGCTTACCTGAACCAACTTGCGAAATGCTGGACTAATTCCTCCCGCCGTCTCCACGCTTCAGACAGCAAAACAGCTGGCCGGCTAGATCCTTCTCCCGGCATCAGCTGCGGTTAAGGGAACTGTTCGGGTCCGCAGGATTGGAAGACAATAGTAATTCTGAAGTGTCCATTACCTGGATATGTTGAGAGTAGCGTTTCTCGTAAAGCGTCATGGCTGCATCGTGTGTCTCGTCTGAGCCGCTGTAGACAGCGTCGCGCACTACAATGACTTTCAAGCCCTCTTCAATCGCTCCAAGCACAGTCGCCAGAACACAGATATCCGACTCTCCACCCGTAACAATCACAGTCCTGGTCCCACCAGATAAAACCCGTTGCAAAAATCCAGCTGATTTCCATGGTGAATAAGTGGATTTATCAAATATTCGTTGAGGCGAAGCCAACGCAACAAGCTGGGGGACGAGTTCAATCAAAAGCGGGTCCAGTTTTTCAAGGGTCATGTCGGTCCATTTATTGAAGTAACTTCTCCACTGTCCAACAGCGTCGTCGGGCGTTTGCGGGGGCACAAAACGCGTAAATACCGATTTGTCTTTTATGTGCTCGGTCAATCTTATAACATTGGGCAAGATGTGATTTAACCAGGGTGCGTGCCAAGGTGTTTGTTCAGCAAATATCCTTTGCATATCAACACAAATATGCAGCGCATTTTGCAAACGGTCTGGTTCCAACTTCATCAGTTGCTCCTTCGCATCATAACGCTGTGCGTTTCAGTACTTCCGTCGCTGTGAGTGGGATATTCGGGCTTAATAATGGCACGTTACCTGCGCAGAGGTTTCAGGCGACGCGAGGTATTCCTTCAGCGGCGCCCCGTCAGACGAGACCTCTCGTAAAATGACATTGTATCCCCATAACTCCGCTATGTGCTGCAACACCTTTTTAGACTCTTGAGCCGCTAGCATGCGCCCATCGGCGACCTTGTGTTCAAGAACCAGCCGCCGGTCCTCAAAAAGGTCTGCAGAGACGACTTCGATCATCGGGTCCGCATGGGAAGCGTCATAGCGCTTGGCCAGCTCTCGGCGGACCTGGCGATAGCCGCGCTCGTCGTGGATGCCCTTTACGATCAGTTGCGGCTCGCCGGGATCGTCGAGGATCGTAAACATACGCATGTCCCGCATCAGCCGGGGCGAGAGATATTGGGCAATGAGACTGTCGTCCCGGTAATCCGCCCATATGTCCTTGAGCACGTTCATGGGGTCGCCCGCGCCTGCGATGTCCGGCGCCCAGATGAAATCTTCCGCCGTGGGCGTCGTCGCAATGCGCTCGATGTCTCGCATCATTACGAAGCCGAGGGCGTAAGGATTGAAACCAGAATAGCCGAGATGATCGAAATCCGGTTGCATGACAACGTTGGTATGTGAGGCGAGAAACTCAAAGTACGAGCCGTCGCTGATTTGTCCCTTTTCGTGCAGGCGCTGCATGACGCGATAATGAACGTAAGCCGCCACGCCCTCGTTCATCACCTTGGTGAGACGCTGAGGATAAAGGTATTGTGATGTCAGGCGCACGATCCGCAGGATTTCACGTTGCCACGGCGCGAGCCGGGGCGCAGTCCGCTCGAGGAAAAACAAGATGTTTTCTTCCGGTAATCCAAGCTCGCGCGCGCCTCCGGCGGCGAGCCGCAGGTCGCGCTCCCTCGTAAATGAAGAAGCAGGAAGGGTGCTCCAAAGCTCGTTGTACATGCGCTCCTGGTAAAGGTACCGCTCCTTCTGCCGCGCCTCTTCTGTTTGCAGATCGGCGATGCGCCGGCGCGGCGAACGGAAGATGCCGTGACTTTGCAACGCGTGGGCTGCATCGATGAGACGTTCGACAGCCAATTCGCCGTAGCGTTCCTCGCATTGGGCTACATAGGCCTTGGCAAACTTGAGGTAGTCGAGGATGCCGGAGGCGTCGGTGAATTCGCGAAAAGTACGGTTGTTCTTAAAGAAGTGGTTGTGGCCGAACGCCGCGTGGGCGATCACCAGCGTCTGCATTGTCGCGCTGTTGCCCTCCATGATGTAGGAGATGCACGGGCTGGAATTGATGACGATCTCGTAGGCGAGTCCCTGGACGCCTTTGCGGTAGAGCAACTCCTGCTGGGTGTAATTCTTTCCAAATGTCCAGTGGTGATAGAATATGGGCATGCCCGTCGCTGCGTATGCATCTAGCATTTGCTCGGTGCTGATAATTTCAATCTGGTTTGGATAGACGTCGAGCCCCAATTCCCCCACAGCAATCTCTGCGACCGCGTCGTGGATGCGTTGGATCGTATCGTAAGACCAGTCGGCCCCCGAAAACAAAAGCTGGCTCATGCCACCTTCCCCTTGACCTTGTCGTTGCGGCTGAACAACTCGCGGAAAATGGGGTAGATGTCCGCGCGCTGGCTGACCGCTCGTTGCGCCAAGCGGGGATCGCCCAAAGCCTCGTAGGCTTGTGAAAGCGACGATCCATAGGCTCCGCGACTAATACCATCTCCCTTGATGCGTGACTCGTTCTGGCTATCCAAATCAGTCGGTGTCTGATTCATTCGTGGCGAACGAGGAGGTTCGTCATGTCTTTGCCTATTCCCCTGCGCGCGGA
>CAMDKB010000242.1 GCA_945901195.1 Rhizobium sp. Q54 | reverse complement strand
TCTCGCAACGCCCTTGCTGCTCAATGTCAAGGATATGCTTGCGCCGCAGGCCTATTTGCGTATCACGTCCGTCGGCATCGCGGACCCGATGGGCTATGTCATCTGCGTCGTGCTGATCGTCGTTTCGCTTGGGTCAATGTATGCGGCGACCTTCGCGACGCGTGGCCGCGATTACGCCACGACCCAGCGTGGTGGCGGCGGGCTGGCGCGCCGTCCCATGAAGGGCCGCGACAAGATCTTCGCCTGGGCCGTCATTCTCTTCATCCTCGCGCTAGTGCTCGCGCCGCAGATCGGCCTGGCACTGCTGTCCTTCGCGACAGTGTGGTCGTTCTCGCCGCTCCCGGACGGCTATACATTCGCGCATTACGTGCGCGTCTTCGGCGACAGCTGGGGCTACATTTCGAATACGCTGCTCTATTCGACACTAGCGGGCCTGATCGCTGTTATCGTGGGCTCGCTCATCGCCTATCTTGTGCAGCGTTCGGATGTGCGCGGCAGGATGTGGCTCGATTATATCGCCATGTCGGCGCTTGCTGTGCCCGGTGTCGTCATCGGCATCGGCTATCTGAGAACCTTTTACAGCGTGCCGTTGCCGAACGGGCAGGTGCTCGCGACCTTCTGGTTCACCATCGTCATAGCGCTGGCGATCCGCCGTCTGCCCTACGCCTTGCGCGCGTCCACCGCCTCGCTGCAGCAGATATCGCCGCAGCTCGAGGAAGCGGCGGAAAATCTTGGCGCGAACAAGCAGCGCGTTGCCCGCCGCATCCTTCTGCCGCTGATGTCCGGCGGCATGCTCGCCGGATTCGTTACGGCTTTTGCGACGGCATCGGTCGAGCTCTCCGCGACGATGATGCTTGTGCAGAGCAGTGCTGATGCGCCGTTGGCCTACGGCCTGTATGTCTTCATGCAATCGCCTGCCGGGCGTGGTCCGGGTGCGGCACTCGGCGTCATCGCCGTGCTGATCGTCGGCGCCTGCACGTTTGTTTCACATTTGCTCGCCAGCCGGGAAGGCGCTGGCGCGGCCGCACATTGATGGACAGGTGATGGACGCAAGCGCATCAGGGAGTTCGGCCAAAGGCGTTGTCGTGGAGAGCGTCAATCTCTCCTATGGCGCAACGCACGTTCTGAAGAATATCAATCTGGAAATTCATCCGGGTGAATTCTTCGCCTTCCTTGGACCATCGGGCTGCGGAAAGACGACTCTTCTTCGCCTTATTGCCGGTTTCAATATGGCGCAGAGCGGCCGCGTGCTCGTTGGCGGCGAGGACATCGGCGCTTTGCCGCCGTGGAAGCGTAACGTCGGCATGGTTTTCCAGTCCTATGCCCTGTGGCCGCACATGAGCGTTGCGCAGAACGTCGCCTTCGGCCTGGAAGAAAGACAGGTTGCGCGCGCGGAAATCGAACGGCGCGTGGCAAATGTGCTTGAGATCGTCGGGCTTTCGCACCTCTCCCTGCGGCGCCCCTCGCAGCTTTCCGGCGGGCAGCAGCAGCGCGTGGCGCTCGCGCGCACGATTGTCGTCGAGCCAAGGGTTTTGCTGCTCGACGAGCCTCTTTCCAATCTCGACGCGCGCATGCGCGTCGAAGTGCGCCGCGAATTACGCGACCTACAGCAGCGTCTCGGGATCACGACGATCTTCGTCACGCACGATCAGGAAGAGGCCAATACGATCTGCGACCGCATTGCTGTCATGAAGGATGGCGTCATCCAGCAGATCGGCACGCCCATGGAGCTTTACGAACATCCCGCCAACCTTTTCGTCGCGGGCTTTCTGGGCACTGCCAACATTCTTGAGGGCAAAATCAGGCGGGATGGCGGATCGGCTTCCTTCGAGCTGACCGATGGTACGCGCGTGACATTGCAAAATGCAGCGACCGCCGCGGAGGGTGCGCGCCTCGTGTTCCGCCCGCAATACGCCGCCATCGGACTGCGGGGCTTTGCGACCGGCGGCGCTGTGGCCTTGCCGGGCATGATCGTGCACCGCGAATTTCTTGGCGCGACCGTCCGTTATGCCGTGCAGCTGGGAACGCAGGAGGCGCTTGTGGATGCGCCGTTCCGCAGTGGCACCGAATTGCTTGAGCCGGGCGCCGAAGCCGATGTCGCCATCGCACCTGAACGGCTGCAATTCCTGAGCGCGTGATGCACCGATCTATCGCCGAGCAGGCAAGGTAGCTATAGAGAGACATGTCGCTTCCCCGCCAGATCTCCATGTTCGCCGTCGTCGGTGTGGCCGCCGCCATCGCACATTATGGCGTTCTGGTCGGGCTGGTTGAACTGGCGCACTGGAGCGCAGTTCCTGCGACGCTGGCGGGATATGTGGCAGGTGGAATTCTGTCGTATTGGCTCAACCGCAGTCACACCTATGAAAGCGACAGGCCGCACGAAGAGGCCGGCTGGCGCTTTGCCGTTGTTGCCGGCGTTGGCTTCTGCCTGACTTGGGTCTGCATGCATGTCATCCATGATCGCTTCGGCATTCACTATCTGTTGGCGCAGATACTCACGACCGGTATAGTCCTCGTGTGGAGTTTCGGGGCGCACAAGATGTGGACGTTTGGTCCGAAGCAGACGTGAAGCTAGCCTGTTGAGAACTCAAGGCCACTTTACGCTTGGCGGCATGGACGAAAGAATTGAATCCACGTTGCCGCCGGTCTTCAGGCCGAAGATCGTGCCGCGATCATAAATCAGATTGAATTCGACATAGCGGCTGCGGCGGATGAGTTGCTCTTCACGCTGTTCTGGCGTCCAGCTTTTTGAGAAATTTTCGCGCACAAGCGCCGGGTAAATATCCAGAAAGCTCGTGCCGACGTCCTGCGTGAAGGCAAAGTCGGCATCCCACGCTGTATTTGCAGGATCGCCAGCGCTGTTGAGATAATCGTAGAAAATTCCACCGATGCCGCGCGGCTCGTTGCGGTGTTTTAGAAAGAAATATTCATCACACCAGTCCTTGAACTTGCCATAGGGCGCGACGGCGGCATGTTTGTCGCACGCGCCTTTCATGGCGGCATGGAAGGCGAGGGAATCGGGATCGTCCTGCGTACGGCGTGCATTCAGTACGGGTGTCAGGTCTGCGCCGCCACCGAACCAGGCTTTCGATGTCACCACAAAGCGCGTGTTCATATGAACCGCCGGGACGTTGGGATTCCACGGGTGCACAATCAGGGAAATGCCGGACGCCCAGAAACGTGGGTCTTCATCGGCGCCGGGGATCTGTTTGGCAAACTCGGGCGCGAAGGAGCCATGCACCGTGGATACGTGAACACCAGCCTTTTCGAAGACCCGGCCTTTGAGAATCGCCATGGAGCCACCGCCGCCGGGCGCACCATCGTGATTCTTGCGTTCCCAGCGGGTGCGGACGCTCTGGCCCGGACCGCCCGCCTCAGCGTGAAAAGGCCCGGTGCATTCTGCCTCTATACTTTCGAAAGCTGTGAGGATGCGCAGCTGCAATGCTTCAAACCAGTTGCGGGCCTTTTGTTTTCGCTCTTCCAGCATGGAATCTCGCCTCTGATGTTTGATGTGTTTGGAGGTCGTCTATCTGATGACGGGCTTTTTAGCACGGAGTTTTGATCCGTGGGTTGTGCGGAGGTAAGAAGAGGAACTTCGCGCGCGATGAATGGAAAAGATTGCATCATCAAAGTCCAGGACCAAACAGATCACCTCTTGTAACAAGGGCGCTTTCGATTGACCCGTATGTCAATCGAAATATCCGGCGCGTTCGCGCATGCCATGCGACGAGCTAAGCCTCACCGCATGGATATCATTCACCGCTCTGCTGGAAGCATGCGCCCAAATCCGTTGCGTGCGAGCCAAATTGCGCGCGGCCGGGAACCGCGATATCTCTGTGTGCGATCGGGATCTCGGTTGCGGCAGACATGGAGGGCATCGCACATGAGGCGACAACACGCGGGATTGGAAT
The DNA here is from genome assembly GCA_945901195.1 of Rhizobium sp. Q54. Taxonomy (GTDB): domain Bacteria; phylum Pseudomonadota; class Alphaproteobacteria; order Rhizobiales; family Beijerinckiaceae; genus Terripilifer. Next base: position 3,271 of record CAMDKB010000242.1, on the reverse strand, counting down.
TGCTGGGTGTCCTGGCGGCTTCGGCAGTGATGGTTTTGTCCCCGCAGGCACTTGGGCAACCTGCTGGCCAGACGATCCGCATCATCTACCCGTTCGCGCCCGGCGGTTCCGGCGATGCGCTGGTGCGTTTGCTCGCCGACAAAATTCAACGGTCGACTGGAAACACCACCATCGTCGAAAACAGAACCGGGGCAGGGGGACGCATTGGCGTACGGGCTGTGCGCGATGCTGCGCCTGATGGAACGACGCTGCTCTATACGGCGTTCGCGCCAATGTCGTTGTATCCACATTTTTACGGCGACAAGCTCGAGTACGATCCGTTCAAGGATTTTGCGCCGGTGTCGCAGCCTGCGAGCTTCGAATTTGCGCTGGCTGCCGCCAATAATGTGCCGGCCAATAGTGTCGCAGAATTGGTGGCGTGGCTGAAAGCCGATGACAAACGCGCCACGTACGGCACGCCGGCGACGGGAAACCTCCCGCATTTCCTTGGCCTCGCGTTTGGGCGGGCGATGGGTGTCAACATGCAGGTGTTGCCTTATCGGGGATCGGCACCTGCGGCCAATGATGTTGCAGCCGGACAATTGCCCATGGCGGTGCTCGGCACGGGCGATCTGGCGGCCCTGCACAAGGGCGGAAAACTAAAGATCATCGGCACATTCTCGGAGGAACGCTCCAAACATGTCGACAACGTTCCCACGTTGAAGGAATTCGGGGTCGATGTCGTGGGACGCGGGTGGTACGGCATCTATGCGCCAGCGCAGACACCGCGCGAAATCGTGCAACGTTTCAGCAAGATTATCGCCGACGCAGTCCGCGAACCTGGTATCAATGATAGAGTGTTGGGTGTCGGCCTCGATCCCACCGGCACAACGCCTGAAGAACTCGACGCTATCCAGAAGCGCGATCACGATTATTGGGGACCCATCATCAGGGCGTCCGGGTTCAAGCCGGAGCAATAACCCCAAACCGCATGGATTTTCTAGCTGTTCCCGGCTAGGAAAGGCCATTCCCTGCTGGAGACCCCATGCTTCTGTTCCCGACCGACCTTGCCTCGTTCATCGAAATCATACGCCAGAACGGGGATGTGGTTTACAGCCTCATGTTTACCTATGCGTCCTCGCACAGCCTGATCCTGGCGCTGTTCGGTGGCTATGCGGCGCATTCGGGCGCCCTGAATTTCAGTGGGGTGATTGCTGCCTGCTGGGCGGGCAGTTTTTTCAGTGACATCATCAGATTCTGGATTGGGCGGCGCTTTGGCGGGCGGCTGTTCAAGCGGTTTCCGCGCATCGAGCGCATGGTCAAGCTGGCGGCGGCCTTGTCGGAAAAGCATTCGGTCTGGATGATACTGCTGCATCGTTATCCACACGGAATACGTGGAGTTGCAGCGCTTGCCTACGGCATGTCGAAATTGTCGTGGCCGAAGTTCCTGGCGCTCAATTTTGTAGCTGCCGGACTTTGGGCTCTGGCCGTGGTTTCTGCTGGGTTTGCGTTTGGGGGGCTCTCCGAAAAAGTGCTCAGCGACGCCTCGTCCTCTCTTGGCATGGTGACATTGATCTTCTTCCTTGGACTGTCCTGGCTTCTGGGCAAGAAATTCGAGGCTGCGGCCGAGCGGGAACTGGCCGATCAAAAGGCAAAAGCGGTGGCCCTGTCGCCGGTGCGCAAGCGGATGCGGAAATGGGCCAAAGCAGGGTGATGGCTTTCGTTCGGGATGCGGCCTTAACCTGTGGATGGTGGCGATGCGTCGCATTGCCGCTCGCAGGAGGCCCGCCTAAGAGGACGCTGGATTTACAGGCTCGTGCCCCTTTGGCGCGATTCCTGCGTTTTGACGATCATTGGGGGTAACAGGTGGCATCTTCTACATCCGTCGAGCCAACCCGCCGGGACATGCTCTTCATAGCGACCGGAGCGGCCGCTGCTGTGGGCGCGGCTGCAACTGCGTGGCCTTTTATCAGCCAGATGAACCCGGATGCCTCGACCATTGCTGCCGGTGCGCCGGTGGACGTGGATCTGAAAGCCATCCCCGAGGGCGGCATCCTGACGGTGAAATGGCGCGGCAACCCGATCTTTGTTCGCCATCGCACGAAGAAAGAGATCGCCGAAGCGGAAAACGTCAATGTGTCTTCGCTGCCCGATCCCGAGGCTGATTCAAAGCGTGTAAAAAAGCCGGAATGGCTGGTGGTTGTGGGTGTCTGCACGCATCTGGGTTGCATCCCGCTGGGCCAGGAAGGCTCGCGTGGCGCGCTGGACGGCTGGTTCTGCCCCTGTCACGGGTCGGTGTATGATACATCCGGGCGCATTCGCCAGGGACCGGCTCCGAAAAACCTGCCGGTTCCAAACTATGTCTTCACAAGCGATACAAAACTGACAATCGGCTGATCCTGTCTTTCATCCGGTGGGCCCGCGTCCGCTGTTTTGTCCTGACCTTAACGCTCCCCCCGGAAGAGATTGCAAATGAGCGGACCCTCAACATACGTTCCCGCAAGCGCCATCGGGCGCTGGTTCGAGAGCCGGCTCCCCATCATGGGGCTGGTGCACTCATCGTTCATTGCCTATCCGACGCCCCGAAACCTGAACTATTTCTGGACCTTTGGCGCGATCCTGAGCATCATGCTGGGCGCCCAGATCATCACTGGTATCGTGCTGGCGATGCACTACACGCCGCATACATCGATGGCCTTTCAGTCGGTCGAGCACATCATGCGTGATGTGAACTGGGGCTGGTTCCTGCGCTACGCGCATGCGAACGGCGCGTCGATGTTCTTCGTGGCGGTCTACATTCACATGTTCCGCGGGCTCTATTACGGCTCCTACAAGGCCCCGCGCGAAGTTCTCTGGATTCTCGGTGTGATCATCTTCCTGCTGATGATGGCGACCGCTTTCATGGGATATGTGCTGCCATGGGGCCAGATGAGCTTCTGGGGCGCCAAGGTTATCACCAGTCTGTTCTCGGCTATCCCGTTTGTTGGCGATTCCATCACGACGTTGCTCTGGGGCGGTTATTCGGTCGACAATCCAACTTTGAACCGCTTCTTCTCGCTGCATTACCTGCTGCCGTTCATGATTGTGGGCGTTGTTGTCCTGCACATCTGGGCGCTGCATGTTGCGGGCCAGAACAACCCGGCTGGCGTCGATATCAAGGACGTCACGCGCGATGCAGTGGCGTTCACGCCCTACGCGACGATCAAGGATTCGTTCGCGGTGGTCGTGTTCATGATCGTGTATTGCTGGTTTATCTTCTACATGCCGAACTACCTCGGCCATGCAGACAATT
>CAMDKB010000241.1 GCA_945901195.1 Rhizobium sp. Q54 | reverse complement strand
GACTATCCGCAATATCTACGTTACATCGGGTTTTACGACGAACCAAACGACAAGCGCCTCGGCTTCTTCACCAACAATTTCGAACTTCCAGCCTTGACCATCGCGCAGCTTTACAAATGCCGTTGGCAAGTCGAGCTGTTCTTCAAATGGATCAAGCAGCATCTGCGCATCAAAGCATTTTTTGGCGTCAACGAGAACGCTGTTAAAACCCAAATCTAGATCGCCATCAGCTTTTATGCTCGTCGCCATCGTCAAAAAACGGCTTGACGTCGAGGCGTCGCTCTACACAATTTTACAGAGTTTGAGCCTGATGCTTTTCGAGAAAACCCCGCTGAATCAGCTACTAAATGACAGGTCTCTACAAAAACTGAACAGCGAAACTTCTAACCAACTAAATTTGTTCGATTAATTGCCGGACAGCAGTGATAAAATATAAATCTATGGAATGTGACGATTTGGTACAGCCGTTACGCTTTGATTTACCTTCCGGTAGTCAATGTAAGGGGAATGTGCACTGCATCACCTGTCTGCGGGACCAGCGCACCGCTTGGGTTTCTGTGTCCGGTCGTCCGTCACGGACTGGCTCTATTTTATGTCGCGTATTGAATCCTGAAGTGTACCGGTCGCGTCACCTGCTGTGACCAAAGTAAATAGCCCTGGATTGAAAGCGCTTGCTAAAAAGGATGTCATTACATCGCAAACTTATACTGCTTGCTGCACTTTTTTTGCAGCGGCCTCTTTGCGAGCAACGCGCAGGCGCAGATTTCATGCAGTGTGACATTCAACACATTGGCGTTCCCGACGACCATGGACGTTTTGCCCGGAGCTGCTTTTGATACCGCGAGCACCGTCGCCAGTTCTTGCACAGGCATCACCGGCACAACAAAAGTACTGCTCTGCTATGCGTTGAACAGCGGAACATACCCGGTATCAGGGACAAACCGGCAGATGGGTTCAGGCGCCAACAGGCTGCTGTTTCAAGCCTATGTCGATGCCGGCCGCTCGATTAACTGGGGAACCACAGGCACCGCGCTCCTGAAAGTCATTCTCACCGCAACGGCTCCTTCGGCACCAACTTCCTATTATGGCCGGGTAGCAGCTGGCCAGCCGGCGGCAGTTCCCGCCGCCTATTCCACAACAATGACCGTCACGGTATCGGGAACGTCCTATACGGGCGCCACTCCCACCTGCCCCACAGCCTCGCTCGCCACATTCACATTCAACGTCACAGGAACGGTGATTTCCAGTTGCAATGCGACAACTACAAATATGGTATTTCCTTCAACCAGCTTCTTCACGGGCAATATTGATGGCACGAGCACGGTGCGCGTCACCTGCACAAACACGACGCCCTATCATGTGCGGCTCAGCGGCGGAAATGCCGCCGCCACCAATCCTGCGTTGCGAAAAATGTCGCTGGGCGCGAACCAGATCACATATGGATTATATCGAGATACGCCGCGTTCCTTGGGCTGGGGCAGCACAGACAGCACTGATACCTTGGACGCCACGGGAACAGCGTCTGCAATCACCCATACGGTCTACGGTCGCATTCCGCCGCAAGTGCCTGTGCCTCCGGGCACCTACTCAGACACAGTCGTCGTCACAGTCTCCTTCCTCTAATACCAAGTAGCGCAAAGATTGACTCGTCAATCATAGTGGTTCCCGCGCATCAGCGCGGAGGCGCTATCGCGCTTTTGCAAATTGCGGAGGTTAAAACTTCCGCAGGTTGGTATAAATGCCCGCCCCATGTAAGAGGTCCGGCAGGAAACGCCGGGCGAGCCAGACACGTGACGCAAACCGAAGACCGCGCCCTGCGCGCCCAGATGAATACGCGCGGCATTCTCGCGATGGTCGCCGCCATGTGCTTTTTTACGGCGACGGATTCGCTGATGAAACTCGCCACCGCGACATTGCCGCCATCAGAAATCATCGGCGTGCGCGGCATTATCGCGATGTCGATAATGTTCGTCTATCTCAGGGCTCAAGGCCCTGTTGGCAGCTTGCGCGATCTTATCCGTCCGCAAATGCTGCGGCGCACCTGTTTTGAGATTTTCTTTATCACAAGCTATGTGGTGGCGCTCAGCCGTGCGCCTTTTGCCGATGTGTTCAGCGTGCTGCAAGCTGGCCCGATCCTGATGACTGTGTTTGCTGCGCTGGTCTGGAAAGAACAAGTTGGCTGGCGGCGCTGGGCAGCTGTGTTCATCGGATTTTTGGGCGTCGCGATGATCGTCAAGCCCGCGCCACAAGCGTTCGATCCGGCAATGGGACTGGCGCTGTTTGCCGCCTTTATGGCGACCGGGCGCGATCTGTCGACCCGGCTTATTCCGCAAGGTGTGCCTTCCCAGATTGTTACATTGTCCGCGACCGGAAGCATGACGCTGGGCGGCTTTCTGCTCGCCCCTTTCGAAGTTTGGGTCATGCCCTCGGCAAGCGTGTGGCTGATCCTGACCACTTCGGCCTTCTGCGTTGCTGCGGGTAGCCACTTTCTCATTCTGGCTTACAGGACGGCCGAAACCTCTGCTGTTGCGCCGTTCCGCTTTGCCAGCGTGCCCTTCGCCATCCTGGTGGGGTGGCTGGTCTGGGGGCATGTACCGGACCAGATCGCGTTGGCGGGCATTGCGATCGTCGTCAGTTGCGGGCTTTACATGATGCACCGGGAACGGCTGGCAAGACGCGCGGCCGCCTGAAACAGCGGCGGGGCTGGCGAGGACAAATGGGGAGTGCTAACGAAAGGTGAATGGACGGGTTGAGCCACGAGAAGGATAGTGGCTCGGGGAATCCTTCGGGATGGAGAATATCATGTCGACGTTGCTTCGGATCAGCGGAATGATCGACAAGCTGAATGAAGGTATCGGAAAGTTTTGCGACTATCTGATCCTGCTCGTATGCGTTATCAGCGCCGGCAACGCGATCATGCGTTACGCATTCAATTACAGCACCAACGGGTTTCTGGAAATCCAGTGGTATCTGTTTGCAACCATTGTGCTGCTGGGCGCGTCCTATACACTCAAGCGAAACGAACATGTTCGCGTGGATGTGGTGTATGGCATTATTTCCGAGCGCAAGCGTCTGTGGATCGACGCTGTTGGCATGGTCATTTTCCTGCTGCCGGTTACCATTTTCATGATATTTCTGAGCGTGCCTTTCTTCTGGCGCGCCTTCCAAAGCAATGAAATTTCTATGAATGCGGGCGGCTTGCTGCTGTGGCCCGTCAAGGCGATCCTGCCGCTTGGCTTTTTTTTACTGACGCTGCAGGCCATTTCCGAATTGATCAAGCGCTCTGCCGCCCTGATGGGCCTTATTGAACTGGAAACAAAATACGAGAAGCCACTCCAGTAAGCGCACCGACGTAACCGTCAGGCACGAGGACTCATTCAAATGCTCTCACATGGCATTATGCCGCCGCTGATGTTCCTTGGTATGATCTGTTTCATGGTCATTGGTTTTCCCGTGGCATTTTCTCTGGCTGCTGTCGGACTTTTCTTTGGTGTCATCGGCATTTTCACCGGCCATTTCGATTGGCAATTGTTGCAAGCCCTGCCGTTGCGCATGCACGGAATCGTGTCGAACGAATTGCTGCTCGCCATCCCCTTCTTCACTTTCATGGGCGCAATTCTTGAACGCTGCGGCCTTGCCGAAGATCTGCTTGAAGGCACAGGACAATTATTCGGCCCCCTGCCCGGTGGCCTTGCTGTCGCTGTCATTCTCGTCGGGGCAATCCTTGGCGCAATCACCGGCACTGTGGCCGCCTCCGTTATCGCCATGGGTGTGATCGCCCTACCGGTCATGATGCGCTACGGGTACGACATGAAGCTGACCACGGGCGTGATCGCGGCATCGGGGACGATCACGCAATTGATCCCGCCCTCCCTCGTTCTCGTTGTGCTGGCCGATCAGCTTGGTAAATCTGTCGGCGATATGTATCTGGGCGCCATCGGCCCCTCGCTCCTGCAGGTTGGAATCTTCCTCCTGTATATTTCGTTTGTTGCGATCACCAAGCCGCAGTCGATGCCGCCTATCCCGGTTGCCGAGCGCGTCCCCATGGGATGGCCGCTGATCGGCCGGGTCTTGTGGGGCATGGTCCCTTCGATTGTGCTTATCTTTCTCGTACTTGGTACGATCTTCATGGGGCTGGCGACACCGACGGAAGCGGGCGCTCTGGGCGCTGTCGGGGCTGTCGTTCTGGCGGCCATGCACAAGCGGCTGACATGGGATCTCGTGCGGCAGGGCATGGCTTCGACGATGACCTTGACCTCAATGGTCGTCTTCATCCTGATCGGCTCCACCGTCTTCAGTCTCGTCTTCCAGGGCATGGACGGTGGACGCTGGATTGAACACATGCTGGTGGGACTGCCTGGCGGTCAGGTTGGTTTCCTGATCTTCGTGAATATCTTCGTCTTCTTCCTGGCGTTCTTCCTCGACTTCTTTGAAATTGCATTCATCGTTATTCCCCTGCTCGCGCCGGTTGCCGCAAAGCTGGGAATCGATCTCATCTGGTTCGGCGTTCTGCTGTGCGTGAACATGCAGACATCGTTCATGCATCCGCCGTTTGGGTTCGCGCTGTTCTATCTGCGTGGCATTGCACCGCCGGAGGTCAAGAGCAGCGACATTTATCTGGGTGCAATACCCTGGGTTCTCATGCAGGTCATTCTAGTCATCATCGTCATCTGGTGGCCTGGTTCGGTAACTTATTGGCTCAACAGCGGACCAATAGTCGACCCGAGCACGATCAAGATTGATATTCCCACCATAACGCAACCTGCGCCTGCTTTTGAATTCAAGTAAGGCGTGTGAGCCTGGACGCATTGTCCCGATGTCAATCTTGATGGCCAAATTGAAAAGCCCCGGATCATACGATCCGGGGCTTCGTTTTTTGCTATTTCCTTGCGGCATTTATTGCCAGGGGCGCGCGCGAACCATGAAGTTGTCGTAGTTATATTCGGCGACCTGCCACCATTGATACTGGTCGTTGCGGAAGGCCATGTAGATATCATGGACCTTTTTGAAGTTCGCATTCTTGGCTGCCGTTTCCACGTAAACTTCTTGCGCCGCCTTGTAGCATGCGTCCATCACTGGTTGCGGGAAGGGGCGCAGTTTGGTTCCTTCCGCCACAAGCTTTTTCAGTGCGCCGGGGTTACGGGCATCATATTTGGCCTGCATGTCGGTATTGGCAAAAGCGGCGGCGTTGCGCACGATGGCCTGATAGCTTTTCGGCAATTCGTTGAACTTGGCGATATTGAAACCGAAATGGAGCATCGCGCCACCTTCCCACCATCCGGGAAAATGATAGATCGGCGCAACCTTGTGGAAGCCGAGCTTTTCATCATCGTAAGGGCCGACCCATTCGGCAGCGTCAATCGTACCCTTTTCGAGGGCCGGATAAATGTCGCCGCCCGCAACCTGCTGTGACACAACACCGAGCTTCTGCAGGACTGTGCCGGCGAACCCGCCGATACGCATCTTGAGGCCCTTGAGATCGTCGACGCTTGCGATTTCCCTGCGGAACCAGCCACCCATTTGGCAACCCGTATTGCCGCCGGGCACAGCGTATACATTGTAGGATTTCAGAAAATCATTGAAGAGATCGATACCGCCGCCTTGGTACATCCACGCGTTTTCCTGACGCGAATTCAGGCCGAAGGGAACGGCTGTGCCAAACGCGAATGTCGGGTCCTTGCCCCAGTAATAATACATAGCAGTGTGGCATGCTTCGACTGTGCCATTCTGTACAGCGTCAAGCGCCTGCAACGCCGGCACAACTTCACCACCGGCAAATGACTGGATCTGAAACTTGTTGTCAGTCATTTCGGCGACCATGCGTGAAAACGTTTCCGCAGCGCCGTAGATTGTGTCGAGTGATTTGGGAAAGCTTGACGTCAGGCGCCATTTTATTTCGGGTGAGCTCTGCGCAATGGCAGGGGCTGCTACTGCCGATCCGATTGCCCCCAAACTGGCGGCCTTGATAAACTGGCGGCGTTGGATAGTCATAATGAACTCCTTTGAAGTCTGGCGAAGGATTGACCATTCCGACCATCCAACCTGCCGGCGATCTGGCACAAGTTGGGAATCAAATGCAATGGGAAAACGCATTTTCAATACGCCCGAGGCTTTCAACTTTTGGCGAATATCAAATATGAATGGCGCGGGTACTGCTGAGGTCGCAGAGCTTCAGCCCAGATGACTATCCATCCAACGTGGCGTGATGAAAGGCAAGATTATGAAAAGCGTAGCATTCTTGGGTTTGGGCGTAATGGGTTATCCAATGGCGGGTCATCTGAAAGCGCGCGGTCATCACGTCACTGTTTATAACCGGACGGCGGCAAAAGCACTCAAATGGGTGGCCGAACGTGGCGGCCGTTCAATGCCAACCCCGCGCGAAGCGGCTGAAGGCCAGGATATCGTTCTTGCCTGTGTGGGCAATGACGACGACCTCATGCAGGTTACTTTGGGGCCGGATGGCGCCTTCGCGGGCATGAAACCGGGGACGTTGTTCATTGATCATACGACAGCCTCTGCAGACGCCGCGCGCGAGCTTCACGCGCAGGCGGCAAAACACGGCATCGGCTTTATCGACGCGCCTGTGTCGGGCGGCCAGGCGGGCGCAGAAAATGCTGCGCTCACTGTGATGTGCGGCGGCAATGCCAATGATTATGCGAGGGCCGAGCCCGTTATTGCCGCATTCGCCAAAGCGTGCCGCCTGATGGGACCCTCCGGCGCTGGACAACTGACAAAGATGGTCAACCAGATCTGCATCGCAGGGCTTGTGCAGGGCGTGGCCGAAGGGATTGCCTTCGGACAAAAGGCAGGGCTCGATATCGAAGCTGTCATCAGCGTCATCTCAAAAGGCGCGGCGCAATCCTGGCAGATGGAAAACCGTTATAAAACCATGGCCGAAGGCAAGTTCGATTTCGGATTCGCAGTCGACTGGATGCGCAAGGATCTTGGCATCTGTCTTGCGGAATCGCGGCGTAACGGGGCGCAACTCCCAGTCACTGCACTGGTAGATCAATTCTATTCGGACGTGCAAGCCATGGGCGGCAGCCGCTGGGACACTTCAAGCCTGATCGCGCGTTTGACGCGCTGATACCAACGGCATGACGTCCTGACTCATGGGGATTCCCCCGACACGAAAATTCTGATTCTTTCGGCGCGAGGAGAGTCGCGCCATGCCTTCAGCCTTGAAATTGCGAACCGATTATTCCGCTGCCGAGCTTCGTGGGCTGGCCAAGCGGACCAGGGACAACAACC
>CAMDKB010000240.1 GCA_945901195.1 Rhizobium sp. Q54 | reverse complement strand
CGTGCAGAAGAAATGAAGAAACAGGGCGCAATTGCCGAGAGCCTGGACACTGAGTCAAACGCAGATACGGGCCCATCCTTCCCCAACGGCTGTCACATCGCCGAAGTGGAAATTGATCCCGGCACGGGCGAAACGGTGGTCGTCGCCTATACCGCCGTTGGCGATACCGGCATCGTGCTGAACGAGCGTATCGTTGAAGGCCAGGTGCAGGGCGGCGTCGTCCAGGGCATCGGCCAGGCGTTGGGCGAATACAGCCAGTATGACAATGACAGTGGCCAGTCCGTTGCTGCCAGCTTCATGGATTACACCATGCCGCGCGCTCAGAATGTGCCGATGCTGAATGTCATCCACCATCCCGTGCCGTGCAAGACAAATTACGTCGGAGCCAAAGGCACCGGAGAAGCAGGCACAACCGCCGCGCCGCCTGTCATCGTCAGCGCCATCGAGAACGCCATTTCGGACAAGTTCCTCAACCTGCAGATGCCCGTGACACCGCAGAAGGTGTGGAAAGCGTTGCAGGGGTAAACTAAACTTACCCTCCCCCTTGTGGGGAGGGTCGACGCGAAGCGGCGGGGTGGGGGTCGCGAAACAATCACTGTCAGCGCGACCCGACCCCTAAATCCCCTCCCCACAAGGGGAATGGGACTTGATGCCCTACTTCCGCATGAGATGATAACTCAGATCACCCGGATTGGTCAGATCAGGCACTGTCCATCCGTTGAGATCGTATTCGCTCATGCATTGTTCGGCAAAACCCTTGAAGCGGTCAGCGTCGCCCGAGGCCATCGCGCCGAAGAGGCAATAACGGCGGATTTCTTCCGTCGAGCCACCGTAGTTGATTTCATAAAGTTCATGCCTGCCGCCAAATTCTGTGCCAAGCGTATCCCACAACAGCTTCATCAGCTTGACGCGTTCTTCCGCCTTGTACCCGTTGGAGCCGCGCAGATATTTGTCGAGATACGGCCTGATTTCTTCGTTCTGGAAGTCGCGCGCGTGCGAGTTGAGATAGATGAGGCCGGAAGCCACGGTCTGCTCGATAATATATTTAACCTTGGTATAAGCCATCGTCGCGATGATGTGATAGGCGCTGCCGGGGTTCATGTTCGGCAGCACATATTCGCCTATCCAGGGTTTGGGATCGCGCACCATAGCGTCACTCAAGGCCCAGAACAGATTGCGCCATGCGATGACTTCGCCGACATTCGCTTGCACGCCACGAAAATCCTTCGTGCCTGAGGCTTCCACCGCCTTGAGCAAAAGGCCGGCAATGAAGTCGAGTTTCACAGCCAGACGTGTGCAGCCATGCACGACAAAGCGCGGCAGGAAGCCGGTGCGCGGGAAGAAATTGTTCGCCTTCTCCACATCGCCATAAACAAACACGTTCTCCCAGGGGATGAGCACCTTGTCCATGATGAAGACCGCGTCGTTTTCATCGACGCGGCTCGACAATGGATAATCGAAAGGCGAGCCCATCGCGGTGGATGTCATCTCATAGGATGTGCGGCAGATGAATTTTACGCCGGGCGCATTGGTCGGCACCATGAACACGGTCGCGAATTTCTTGTCCTGCACGGGCAGCAGGCCGTGATGCGCAACAAAGGTGTAATTGGTCAGCACCGAGCCCGTGGCGACAACTTTCGCGCCCGATACGATGATGCCCTCGTCGGTCTCGCGCTCCACGTGGCAACACACATCCGACACTTCATTGGCGGGCTTGTCGCGATCCACCGGCGGGTGGATGATGGCGTGATTTACAAAAGGAACGCGCTCCTGCGCATATTTATACCAGCGCTTTGCATTGGATTCGTAGGGCGCATAAAATGCAGAATTCGCGCCCAGTGTCGCCAGAAACGCCGCCTTGTAGTCGGGCGCACGGCCCATCCAGCCGTAGGAAATTTTAGCCCATTCGGCGATCGCATCGCGACTCGCCAGCAAATCCTCCATCGACTTGGGCGCCTTGAAAAAGGCATGCGTCATGCCGCCTGAGCCGGTGTCTGTCGGCACCATGATCTTTTTCGACTTTTCAAGATCATGCATGGCGTCATACAGACGCGCCACCATGCGCGCGGTATTACGGAAAGCCGGATGCGTCGTGACATCGGCGACCTTCTCACCATAAATATAAACACAGCGTCCATCGCGCAGCGAAGCCAGATATTCATCCCCGGTTTGCGGCTTTGAATGCGCGCCCTGTCCGGTGCTTGCCGGCAACTTGTTGAAAGCCGCTCGGGCGGCAAGTTCGGCGTCTGAAAGTTCATTCATATAAATTCTCCTCGTGCGCTCTGATCGCTCTATCCGCTCGGAATAATTTGCCAGGCCGTGTGCTTCGCATTGCTATCCAGTTTGCAGTTTATCCACTCAACTTTCAATGCCCATTCTTGACATAAAAGCTCCACCGCATCATCGCATCGCGTGCACAATTTTTAACTGGGGCAGACCCCAGATCTCGATGCCCATATCGGCGGCCATCATCGCTAGGCCTTCAGTTTCATTATAGCCCCTGTAATTTTCTGGCGGAAAATTCAAGCCATTCCTGTGCAGGTCAGCTTGCACCAGCAGGCCAGTCCCGCCAACAGAATCCAGTCTGGCCAGGGGCTCCTTGATGAAGCTGTCGAGATAGCGCCGCCCTGCACCTTTGGGCGGCCGGTAATAACCATCAATCAAATATTCGCTGTTCTCCGCGGCCAGTCTGTCAGGATCAAAGCGAAAAGTATTCAGGTCGAAAGTACGGCCATCCGGCAGCACGCAATGAGGAACGACGATCGGTTTGCGCACACCCAGCATCGCTTTCAACAGATCAGCGGGATAGTCCACAAGATCGGCATCCAGCCAGAGAACCCAGTCCTCGTCACGGACGGCTTGCATCATCAATTGATTTCGCGCGCGAGCAATAACAGATCGTCTTTCATTCTGGATGTCATTTGCCCATCTTGGATGAGTAAAATGAAAGTTCTCGTTATTTTGACCCGCGAAAACCCTGTTGAACCGCGCCCGATGCGCCGGCAGCAAACGCGTCACCTCTTCAAAAGTCCCGTCGGTGCTATCGCCTTCAAGAAACGCGAGGTTCAGCAAACTGGCGGGGTAATCAAGGCCGTCGAGAAGCTGAAAATAGGTCGCGACATAAGTTTTGCAATTCTTCATCGGCGTCAGCACAATAACTTTGGGCAGGCTCCCGCTTACCTCAGTTGTCGTCTGCGATTGAACCGGCGGCTCGCAACCTTTGTTATGAGTGTCCAAAAATTTCAGCCGCTTGTCAGCCTCGAACAGGATTTTGCTGTAGTTCTCTCCAGAAAAACGGAAACCGCCCTCGCCCAGAGCCTGCTCGCCCGGAGAAACTGAATCGATGACCTCAAGATAAATGCGTGGCAAATCGATCAATGCAACCGTGCACACCTCAAGCAGGTGCTGTATGAATGTATCGTCCGCTGAATGGTAGGAAGAAGGAAATTGCGGCAGCGCATCCCTGTACCAGACCAATGTGTTGTTCCAATGTCCCCGTCCCGAAATATGAAAATCGTCTTGCGCCGGCCGCCATACCAACTGCCGCTCCAGCAATGCAGCGTCAGAGTCGGTCACGGCTATAGTGCTGAGTTGAATCTGAAGCCGCAGGGGATCGGAATAGCTCCCGGAGATCCAAAGGCAAACGTATTCGCCTTTGGCCTTTTCCCGCGCGAGATTGATCAGATCGCCTGTTTGCCTCAGATCACCCCGCTGCACCAGAGTTGAACAAACATTATCCGCGGATATCTGCCGCTTGAGCCAGTCCATATCCGCAACCGCGCTCGCAACAATCACCAATTCCTTGTTCGGGTACGTCTGACTCTTGAAATCCGCGACTGAGCGTTTGGCGCTATCTTTATCGCCATCCCAGATCATCAGGCATGAAACAAGCGGCGGTGTTGCATTTCCAACGGCAGAAGTTACTCGCGCCTGCACTCTCGCTGTGCCCGCAACCTTGGTCGATATGTTCTTCAGCAACGAGCTTTCGTCGGTAATTTCAGGCTTGAACCAGCTGCCTTCCCAATAATGACAGCCAAATGCGCCAGACGTCTGCTCGGCAAAATATTGCAGATCCAGATTTCGCCCTTCCCAGCAATCGAATTTGCTCAATGGATACAAAAATTCCGGCCTCAGGATTGTCACATCTTGCGCTGTGTAGGAATCAAAAGCGCGCGTAAATACAAATGGTCCGGTTGCGTCCAGAACATCGTCCGCATTGCAGGTCATCCGCAACATTTCAAACAAATGCGACCAGAACGGATGCAACCGCTCTGATGCTATGAATGCGTTGCAGACGATACGTTGAAGACTAGCCTTCTCGAAGAGGCCAACCTTTTCAAGGTGTGAATTCGGCTCAAGTCCCGCAATCAATTGCCGTCCGGCAAGCAGTTCATCGGCAGGCTTCAGGCATTCATAGTCGAGATCCGAATAGACACCGCCGAACCGGTACATAATGAGATAACGGGCCAGATCGACACGACAGATCGAAAAGGCATAATTTGTGTAAATCGATTTCCATCGGGGAAAGGATGAATCGATCAGATCGTCCAGCAGTTGATCCGTCCACAACCGGAATTCGAAAGCCCGGTTGTGCCGCTGCCAGCTTTCACAAACCATCATCTGCCGGGGCGACAAAAAGTCTGTCTTTGACAGATGATGGATTATTTTGGGTATCATCTTATCGGCCTGGTCCGAACGTGGAAATGTCTTCCGTTACAGGAAGAATGAGGCGCGGCGTTTATGTATCTGCGATACAACGCGCTCACGCCCCTGCACTTACCGCATGACACTGCCGCCATCGCACACCAGCGTCTGTCCCGTCATGAAATCGCTGTCAGACGAGCAGAGGAAGGCCATGGTCCCGACCAGATCGGAAGGCGCCTGTTCACGCTTGAAGGCGCGCGTGTTCATGGTCGCTTCCGCGCCGCGCCCGGTGAGGAAGCCGGCAGCGACGACCCCTTCACTCATCGTGAGACCCGGCGCGATGGCGTTCACGTTGATGCCAAATTCCCCGAGCTCGCGGGCAATGCAGCGCGTAAAGGCAACGATTGCGCCTTTTGAAGAGACGTAGTGGGTGATGCCCATCTGCCCTTTGAACACTGTCCCGGACGCAATATTGACGATCTTGCCGCTCTTTTGCTTGATCATGTGCGGTGCAATCGCCTTGGATATCAGGAAGGGGCCGCGCACGTTCACGGCCATCACCTTGTCCCATTCCTCTTCTTCGATTTCCCAGAATGGCCGCGTCTTGAGATTGGCGAACAGGGCGGCATTGTTGATGAGGCCATCGATCTTGCCGTGACGGTTCAAGGTATCGTCGACCAGATCCTGCACCGATTGGGCATCGGTGACATCGGCCTTCATGAAATTGGCCTTGCCGGAATTGGAAATCCGATGTGCCGTGCCAGTCCCGTCAAGAACGTCAGCGATAACGACTTTTGCGCCCTCTGAGCACAACCGCTCGGAAAACGCCGCGCCAATCCCGCGCGCGCCGCCAGTCACGATGATCACCTTGTCTTCAAGCCGTCCGCTACGTTCCGGTCCAGACATGTTTCCTCCAATACTTGTTGTTACAGGTTTTGATCCCCGCGACATTATGCTTTGGCCGGGCGCTGTTCAATCGGGAAAGGGGCTCTATTTCAGATTGGGAGTCTTGCGCATTCCACCCCGTCCCGCCTATAGAGAAGACGAATGGGCAGGAGAATGCCGGGCAGAACCGGCGTCCGCCATCAAAACTGGATTTTGGGGAGAATAAACAGCCCATGGAAGTCAAACTTACCGTCAACGGCAAGCCGGTCACGGCGACTGTCGAACCCCGCACGCTTCTTGTGGAGCTGATCCGCGAACAGCTTCGCCTCACAGGCACCCATGTTGGCTGCGACACCACGCAATGCGGCTGCTGCGTCATTCATCTGAATGGCGAAGCCGTAAAGTCCTGCACCATCCTCGCCGCGCAATGCAACGGCAAGGACGTTCTGACGATCGAGGGCCTCGCCCAGCCAGACGGCACGCTGCACCCCATGCAGGCTGCTTTCCGCGAGCATCACGGCCTGCAATGCGGTTTTTGCACTCCGGGCATGGTGATGATGGGCGTCGATATCGCCCGCCGTCTGCCGGGCGCCGACGAAAAGACCGTGCGTCAGGAGCTGGAAGGCAATATCTGTCGCTGCACCGGCTATCAGGGCATCGTTCAGGCCATTCTCTCCGTGGTGAACCCCGCTGCCGTGAAGGATCATCATCATGCGTAATTTCGAATATCACGTTGCCTCCGATGTGAACGCCGCAGCGGCGCTGCTGAAGGCCAAGGAAGACGGCAAGCTGATGGCCGGCGGCATGACCCTGTTGCCGACATTGAAACAGCGCCTTGCCAGCCCGTCCGATCTCATCGACATCGGCTCGATTGCAGCGCTCAAGGGCATCAAGAAGGAAGGCGACACCATCGTCATTGGCGCCATGACACGGCATTTCGACGTCGCTCAATCCGATGTGGTGAAATCCGCCATTCCCGCGCTCGCCTCGCTGGCCGGCCAGATTGGCGATCCCGCCGTCCGTTATCGTGGCACCATCGGTGGCTCGATTGCCAACGCCGACCCGGCTGCTGATTATCCCGGCGGCTGCATGGGTCTGGGCGCAACCATCGTCACCAACAAGCGCCAGATCAAGGCCGATGATTTCTTTACCGGCCTGTTCGAAACAGCGTTGGAGAGCGACGAAATCGTCACCGAACTGCGTTTCCCCATTCCGCAGAAGGCGGCGTACCAGAAATTCCGCCATCCTGCGTCCGGCTATGCAGTTGTGGGTGTCATGGTCGCAAAATTTAGTGATGGCGTTCGCGTCGGTGTGACCGGCTCTGGCCCCTATGCCTTCCGCGCAAAAGATTTTGAAGCCGCGCTTTCGAAGGATTTTTCAGCCAAGGCAATCGAGAATGTAAATCTCAAGGCCGATGGCCTGCTGAGCGACATTCACTTCAGCGCCGAATACCGCGCCCATGTGACGGGTGTGATGGCAAGGCGCGCGGTCGCTGCGGCCTGAAGCCAGAAGTAGTCGCGGGCTCTATCGACTCCCTGCATCGCAAATCCTATCATCCTCACCAACGGGAGGATGCCTGCTTTTGGGGCATGCTGCACATGAGGGAGGTGAGCATGCCGCACGCATTGAATCTATCTACACTGGCTGTTGCTGTCGGGCTCGCGATTTCGCCGGCCGTGGCCCAGGACATTGACCCCGGCCTGATCGAACGGGCAAAAAAAGAGGGGCAG
>CAMDKB010000239.1 GCA_945901195.1 Rhizobium sp. Q54 | reverse complement strand
CAAGGCGTGGGGGTTCGAGTCCCTCCGCCCGCACCAAGCCGGCAGATCCCGGATAGGATGACGGCGTCTCTGCCAGACGCGGGATTTTGTGGTTTTACAGGGATAAAGGGTAGACAAATGCAAGTGACCGAAACCCTCTCCGAAGGCCTGAAGCGCGCCTACAAGGTCGTGCTTCCGGTGGATGATCTCGCCAAAAGGCTCGACGATCAGCTGAACGAGATGAAAAGCAAGGCCCAGATTAAGGGTTTTCGTCCGGGCAAGGTGCCCGTCAGCCACCTCAAGAAAGTTTACGGCAAGTCCGTAATGGCCGACGTGCTGCAATCGGCTGTCAACGAGGTCAACCAGAAGATCATCACCGACAACGGCCTGAAACTGGCTGGCGAACCGCAGATTGATATCGATGGCGGCCAGGACGGTGTCGAGAAGGCCATTGCTGTGCAGGGTGATCTCGCGTTCACTGTAAAACTGGAAGTGTTGCCGAAATTCGATGTTGGCGAATTCGCGGATGTCGCGCTGGAGCGCCAGGTTGTCGATGTGGCCGACAGCGAAATTGACGACGCCTTGAAAAACATGTCCGAACAGTCGCGTCCTTATAGCGACAAGGGCGAGGGCGCAGTTGCCGCCAAGGGCGACAAGATCATGATCGATTTTGCCGGCAAGATCGACGACGTCGCCTTCGAGGGTGGCACAGGTACGGATATGGAAGTGGTGCTCGGCTCCAATTCCTTCATTCCCGGCTTTGAAGAGCAGCTCGAAGGCGTCAAGGCCGGCGAAGCCCGGGTCCTCAAGGTGACTTTCCCGGAAGGCTATCAGGCCGCGAATCTGGCTGGGAAAGACGCCTCGTTCGATGTCACCGCCAAGAAAATTGAGGCTCCGGGTGAGGTCGTGATCGACGACGAATTCGCCAAGAAATTCGGCCTCGATGGGCTCGACAAGCTGAAGGATGCTGTACGCGCCGATATTGGCCGTCAATATCAGGGCGCGTCGCGCGAAAAGGTGAAGCGCGCCTTGTTCGATCAGCTCAACGACAAATATGCGTTTGATCTGCCCGAAACACTGGTGACCCAGGAGTTCGACAACATCTGGCAACAGGTGGAAGGCGAGCGCAAGCAGACCGGCAAGAGCTTCGAGGACGAAGGCACCACCGAAGATGCTGCCCGTTCCGATTACAAGAAGATCGCCGAGCGCCGCGTTCGTCTGGGCCTTGTGCTAGCCCAGGTTGGCGAAGAGGCCAAGATCGAAGTGACCGACGACGAAATGACTCAGGCCATCATCGCCCGCGCCCGTCAGTATCCGGGCCAGGAAAAGGCGATCTGGGATTTTTACCGCAACAATCCCCAGCAGGCCGCTTCAGTCCGCGCGCCGATCTTTGAAGAAAAGGTCGTCGACGTGATCCTCGGCAAAGCCAAAGTCACCGACAAGACGGTCACCAAGGAAGAGCTTCTGAAGGTCGAGGACGAAGGCGAAGCTGCCAAGGTCTGAGTTCTACAAGTATTCATTGTACAAGGGGCGGGGAAAGAAATTTCCCCGCTGCCACCGTTTTGATCAGCGCCAATTTTTGATCAGCCACAATTTTTCGTCAGCCCCAATTTTTTATCTGCCCATTGCGTCACGCCCATGCATCACTATTTTGCTTTGGCCAACTGATTCTTGAGTTCATATGCGTATCTGATTCATGTGAGTTTAGAATCAACCTTTCCAGTCATCGCGAGAGCCCCCAAAATGCGCGACCCTATCGACCTGTACAATTCCTTCGTCATCCCGAGCGTCGAGGAAGTCACCTCCCGGGGTAGCTATCGCTATGATATTTTCTCCCGCCTGCTGAAAGAGCGGATCATTTTCATGGCCGGTCCCGTTGAGGACCAGGTGGCGACACTTGTTGTCGCGCAGCTTTTGTACCTTGAAGCTGACAATCCAAAAAAAGAAATCTACCTTTACATCAACTCCCCCGGCGGCGTTGTGACCGCTGGCCTGTCGATCTACGACACGATGCAGTTCATCCGCCCGAAAGTTTCGACACTCTGCACCGGCCAGGCTGCTTCCATGGGCTCGCTTCTGCTGTGCGCAGGCGAGAAGGACATGCGCTTTTGCTTGCCGAACGCGCGGGTCATGGTGCATCAGCCATCGGGCGGATTTCAGGGTCAAGCCTCTGATATTGAACGTCATGCGCAGGATATAATCAAAATCAAGCGCCGCCTGAACGAAATCTACGTGCATCACACCGGCCGCGACTACGACACCATCGAGCGCACTCTGGATCGCGACCATTTCATGACGGCTGAGGAAGCCATGGCCTTCGGTCTGGTCGACAAAGTGCTGGAAAAGCGTCCCGAAGAGGCGGACGACAAGGCCTGATACACCTGTGGCACCCCCGCCACGGTTTGGAAAAGCTCGCGCCCGTTCCTATATGCAGGATTGCCCAGGGTCCGCGCGCGTGCTTCCATCTGGCTGTATGTTGATCCGATGATTTGCCGGGAAAAGTTGCTAGTTAGCCCAGGGCTTGTACGGAAGCTTCTCCTGGTGGTTAAAAAAAGCCTAACGCAATGCGTTTCCAGTGATAATGTGGCGCTTGCGGCGATAACGGTAATATGAAAAGGGCCAGTGCTACCTTTTGTTAGGTTCCTTGGCCATATCTTGGAAACTGGGCTGATTCTGCAGGGGACGCAGGCTGACCCGGACGGAGAACAAAATGGCAAAAGCCGAAGGCGAATCGAGAAATACCCTGTACTGTTCTTTCTGCGGAAAGAGCCAGCACGAGGTGCGCAAGCTCATCGCCGGTCCGACCGTCTTCATCTGCGATGAATGTGTCGAGCTCTGCATGGATATCATTCGTGAGGAATCCAAGTCTTCGCTGGTGAAGAACCGCGAGGGCATCCCCACGCCGCGCGAAATCTGCAAGGTGCTTGACGATTATGTCATCGGGCAACCGCAGGCCAAGCGTGTTCTGGCCGTTGCAGTTCACAACCATTACAAGCGCCTCAACCATTCATCGAAACATTCCGATGTGGAACTGGCCAAGTCCAACATCCTGCTGATCGGCCCCACCGGCACCGGCAAGACCTTGCTGGCGCAGACGCTGGCGCGCATCCTCGATGTGCCCTTCACCATGGCCGATGCGACGACATTGACCGAAGCAGGTTATGTCGGCGAGGACGTGGAAAATATCATCCTGAAACTGCTCCAGGCTTCCGACTATAATGTCGAGCGTGCGCAGCGCGGCATTGTCTATATTGACGAAATCGACAAGATTTCGCGCAAGTCCGACAATCCTTCCATCACCCGCGACGTTTCGGGCGAGGGCGTTCAGCAGGCGCTGCTGAAAATCATGGAAGGCACGGTCGCCAGCGTTCCCCCGCAGGGTGGCCGCAAGCATCCCCAGCAGGAATTCCTGCAAGTGGATACAACCAACATCCTCTTTATCTGCGGCGGCGCGTTTGCCGGGCTTGAGCGCATTATCTCCATGCGTGGCAAAGGCACATCGATCGGCTTTGGCGCCAAGGTGCAGGGCCCCGAAGAACGCCGCACAGGCGAAGTTTTCCGCAAAGTTGAACCTGAGGATCTGCTGAAATTCGGTCTCATTCCCGAATTCGTCGGTCGTTTGCCGGTGATTGCAACCCTCGAGGATCTCGACGAAGCCGCTCTGAGGACCATCCTGACCGAGCCGAAGAATGCGCTGGTGAAACAATATCAGCGTCTGTTCGAGATGGAGAATGTCGAGCTGAGCTTCCAGGACGAGGCGCTGAGCGTCGTCGCCCGCAAGGCCATCGAGCGCAAGACCGGTGCGCGCGGACTGCGTTCCATCATGGAAGGCATCCTGCTCGACACCATGTACGATCTGCCCGGACTTGAGGGTGTCGAACAGGTGGTGATCGGTCCTGAGGTGGTCGACGGAAAAGCCCGTCCGCTCTACATTTATTCCGAACGTCAGGAGCGCTCGGGCGCCAGCGCCTGAGTTTTTTCTATGGGGTTAAGTCCGGGTTTATTCTGTTAAACACGGCGTCTTGAATAACCCCATTAAAATTGCCATCTGTGTGAATAACGGCGGCGCGTTCTCAGAATAGACCTCCGTTATGAGTGAAACCCGCGAAAGCGCCGTAAGGGCTTTCGCAAGGCGTAACAGTCCACAGGCAAGAATCCCGGAACGGGTGCGAATCTGCTTATCTGTGACTGGCACGCTTCTGCAAGGATCGCCTAAAAGGGGTCGGCGCAGTGCAAGAGACAGGAATGAGCCATGAGCAGTGAAAAGCGTGTTCCCCCGGGCCCCGGCGTGATTGAGACCTATCCGGTCCTTCCGCTGCGCGATATCGTAGTCTTTCCCCATATGATCGTTCCGCTCTTTGTGGGCCGCGAGAAGTCCATCCGCGCACTCGAAGAGGTCATGAAGAACGATCGCTTCATCCTGCTCGCGACTCAGGTCAACGCGACCGATGATGATCCCTCCGTCGATGCGATCTTCAAGACAGGCACACTCGCCACCGTCCTGCAATTGCTGAAGCTGCCCGACGGCACCGTCAAGGTGCTTGTAGAAGGCGTGTCGCGCGCGAAGATCAGCAAATTCAAAAACGCTGCAGAATACCTCTCTGGCGACGCATCCGTCATTGCCGATGAAATTTCCAGCACCGTGGAAATCGAAGCAATGTCGCGCTCGGTTGTCTCCGAGTTCGAAAGCTATGTGAAGCTCAACAAGAAGGTGTCCTCGGAAGTCGTTGCGGCTGTGACCCAGATTGACGATCACTCCAAGCTGGCCGACACCATCGCCTCGCATCTGGCCGTCAAGATTGGCGACAAGCAGGAAATCCTCGAGATGGCCTCGATTTCCAAGCGGCTCGAGAAATGCCTGTCGCTGATGGAAAGCGAGATTTCGGTTCTGCAGGTCGAGAAGAAAATCCGCTCGCGCGTCAAGCGCCAGATGGAGAAGACCCAGCGCGAATATTATCTGAACGAACAGATGAAGGCGATCCAGAAGGAACTCGGTGACGAGGACGGCAAGGACGATCTTGCCGAGCTGGAAGATCGCATCAAGAAGACCAAGCTGTCGAAGGAAGGCCGCGACAAGGCCAACGCTGAGTTGAAGAAGCTCCGGCACATGAGCCCCATGTCCGCCGAAGCCACAGTCGTGCGCAATTATCTCGACTGGATCTTGTCGATCCCGTGGAACAAGAAGTCGAAGATCAAACAGGATCTGCCTGGTGCGCAGGCGCTGCTGGATTCCGACCACTTTGGCCTCGACAAGGTCAAGGAACGTATTGTGGAATATCTCGCCGTGCAGCAGCGCGCCAACAAGCTGACCGGTCCTATCCTCTGCCTTGTCGGCCCTCCGGGCGTCGGCAAGACTTCGCTGGGCAAGTCCATCGCCAAGGCGACGGGCCGCGAATTCGTGCGAATGTCGCTGGGCGGTGTGCGCGATGAGGCGGAAATCCGTGGTCACCGGCGCACCTACATAGGCTCGATGCCCGGCAAGATCCTGCAATCGATGCGCAAGGCCAAGACGTCCAACCCGCTCTTCCTGCTCGATGAAATCGACAAGATGGGCATGGACTTCCGTGGCGATCCGTCGTCGGCCTTGCTGGAAGTACTGGACCCCGAGCAGAACGGCACGTTCAACGACCATTATCTCGAGGTCGACTACGATCTTTCGAATGTGATGTTCGTGACAACGGCCAACACGCTCAACATCCCTGCGCCGCTCATGGATCGTATGGAGATCATCCGTATCGCCGGTTACACGGAAGATGAAAAGGCGGAGATTGCCCGTCGCCATCTTATTCCTGCTGCCATCACAAAGCATGGCCTCAAGGAAGGCGAATGGTCGATTAGCGATGATGCGCTGATGATGTTGATCCGCCGTTACACCCGTGAAGCGGGTGTGCGTAATCTCGAGCGTGAAATTTCCAACCTCGCCCGCAAGGCGGTGAAGGAAATTCTGATCTCGAAGAAGAAAACCGTCGCCGTCGCGGCCGCCAATGTGCCCGATTATCTCGGTGTGCCGAAATATCGCTTCGGCGAGGCGGAGACCGAGGATCAGGTCGGCGCTGTCACAGGCCTCGCCTGGACGGAAGTCGGCGGTGAGCTTCTGACGATTGAAGGTGTGATGATGCCCGGCAAGGGCCGCATGACAGTAACCGGCAACCTGAAAGACGTGATGAAGGAATCGATTTCCGCCGCCGCATCCTATGTGCGCTCGCGTGCTGTCGATTTCGGCCTCAAGCCGCCGATGTTTGACCTGAAGGACATTCACGTGCACGTGCCCGAAGGCGCGACACCCAAGGATGGCCCCTCGGCCGGCATCGCCATGGCGACGGCCATCGTGTCTGTGCTGACCGGGATACCCGTGCGCCGCGACATCGCCATGACGGGCGAAGTCACCCTGCGCGGGCGCGTTCTGCCCATCGGCGGCCTCAAGGAAAAGCTTCTTGCTGCGCTGCGGGGCGGCTTGAAAAAGGTGCTGATCCCCGAAGACAATGCCAAGGATCTGGCCGACATTCCGGACAACGTGAAGAACGCGCTGGAAATCATCCCGGTCTCACGCATGGGCGAAGTGCTGAGACATGCCTTGGTGCGCATGCCCGAACCCATTGAATGGGATGAGGAAAAGCACGCCGAGGAAGCCGCTGCCAAGGCACGGGGCAAGGGCGCAGCCGAGGGCGATACGCCCGGCATGGTCGCTCATTGATCCTGACGCTTGAAAAATCTGACGCCCGGCATTCGTGCCGGGCGTTTTCCGTTTTAACCGCTGGCCTTTTCTGAATTTGCTGGTGATACTGGCTTGCCCGCAGCAGCGGCCTCGCCTAAAAGGAACGCGCTTCGCCGTTGCTCTTGCATCACGTTGAGGCCGGGGCGGTTAGCTCAGTTGGTAGAGCATCTCGTTTACACCGAGAGGGTCGGCGGTTCGAGCCCGTCACTGCCCACCATTATCCGGCTTCGGATTTTGCGAAATATGGCCCACGGTTAAAGTCCGTTCTGGCCGTCTGCAGCAGCGTGTTCCGCCTTGCGGGGCCACAAGGAAAGACGATTTTTCGATGACCGATAGAAAATCTACGGCAGCCACCACATCCGGGTCGCAATTTGCCAGCCTGAGTCTTGATTGGATCATTGCCTCTGCAGACGAGCACTATTCTTACAATTTTAGTAACTGCCCAGGTTCCTTCCTGCCACCGTGATTTTTATCCGATTTTCCTGGACCTATGAACCGGTTTCCGATTCAAGCATCGGATGGTCGCTGAATCGCCAGACGTTCCGTCCCGGGAAGAGCTGATCGCGCTGGTTCAGGCGCAG